>JBKJZK010000059.1:0-2978 GCA_046715215.1 Nitrospiraceae bacterium | reverse complement strand
AATTCTGGACACACGCTCCGAGGTGAGCGACTCCCCCACGGCCACGCCGCTGTCCACCGTCGCGGGATACATCAGGGCGGAGCATGTCAGCTTTGCCTACGATCCACGCCAACCGGTCTTGACGGATGTGTCGTTCGAAACCAAACCAGGCGAACTGATCGCCATCGTCGGTCCCACCGGCGCCGGAAAGACAACCGCGATGAATTTGCTCCACCGTTTCTACGATCCGACTGAGGGGCACATCACCATCGACGGGCACGATCTCCGCCAAGTCACAATGGACAGTTGGTATCGGCAGATCGCGCTGGTCCCGCAAGAGACGATCTTGTTCGGCGGGACGATTCTCGACAATATCCGCTACGGAGAGGGGAAGGCCACTGAGGAAGAAGTGGTGGCGGCAAGCCGTGCGGCCCATGCCCATGACTTCATCATGAGCTTCCCGGACCAGTATCAGACCATCGTAGGGGAAAAGGGGATTAATGTGTCGGGCGGACAGCGGCAGCGCATCGCCATCGCCAGAGCCATAGTGAAAAATCCACGGATCTTGTTGTTGGATGAAGCCACCTCCGCCCTCGACAGTGAGTCGGAACGACTCGTCCAGGAGGCGCTGGAACAACTCATGAAAGGCCGAACGACCTTTGTGATCGCTCACCGCTTGACAACCATCCAACGAGCTGATCGCATCCTCGTCCTCAACAAAGGGCGCCTCGTGGAAACCGGCACCCATGCCGAACTGATGAACCATAAAGGGCTCTACCAGTACCTCTACACCCTTCGGCTCATCGAACTCCCCTCCTAACCCGCATGATTCATGAAGCTTCTGCTGCAACAGAAAAACTATTGTGGCACGGTGGAAATTCAATGGCTCGCACGTCTAGGACAACTGGAGAACACCGCCCAGGATGCCCGAACAGGCCGTCCGCTTCGTTTATGGTTTATCTGGTTGAGCTGGTTTGTTTTGTTCATCTGGTTAGTCTTGAACCAAACAAACCAGATAGACCTCATAGACAAGATAAACCAGGCTGTTCTCACGCGTGATGGGCTTTACTGCTGGCGGACTGAGTCATTCTCCTGCTAGGTTTGTACGGAACAGCCTGCTCCGCCGGCTGTTCTCCTGCACGAACCGTTGAGGAGTCCCATGCCACATTCACCACGCCGAACCATCCCATCAAACCCGGCCAGTCCACCACCGCTCATTGCGGAACAGCAGCGTCTCGAGGAAGACGCCCGCCGGCAGGAACATTGGAAACGCTGGGGGCCCTATCTCAGCGAACGAGCCTGGGGTACCGTCCGCGAAGACTACAGCCCGCACGGGACCGCCTGGGAATCGTTTCCTCACGACCAGGCTCGCTCCCGCGCCTATCGCTGGAATGAGGATGGACTGGCCGGCATTTGCGATCGTCACCAGTATATCTGCTTCGCCATCGCCCTCTGGAACGGACGAGATCCCATTCTGAAGGAACGGGTCTTCGGCCTCACGGGCAATGAGGGGAACCATGGCGAAGACGTCAAAGAGTATTACTTTTATCTCGATTCGACCCCGACCCACTCCTACATGAAGTACCTCTACAAGTACCCGCAGGCGGAGTTCCCCTATGCGAAGCTCGTCGAGGAGAATCGCCGACGGAGCCGGCGGGACGTGGAATACGAACTGATCAACACCGGCGTCTTCGAGGAGAATCGCTACTTCGACATCGTTGTGGAATATGCCAAAGCTTCTCCCGAGGATCTGCTGATCCGCATTCACGTCGTCAACCAGGGGCCCGATCCTGCTGAACTGACATTCTTGCCTACGCTCTGGTTCCGTAACACCTGGTCTTGGGGGCTCGACGCGCGCCGTCCGCGAATGCGTGAAGGAAAAACCGCCAAGGGCATGAGCGTCATCGAACTGGACCACGAGTATTACGGCCGACGACGCCTCTGGTGCGAGCGACAGCCGACGTTGCTGTTCACGGAGAACGAGACAAACACCAGGCGGCTCTACGGCGATGCGGAAGGGGCCCGTTATGTAAAAGACAGCTTTCATGATTACGTGGTGCACGGCGACAAAGAAGTGGTGAACCCCGACAAGATCGGCTCGAAAGCCGCCGCTCACTACACCCTCTCACTGGCTCCTGGCGCATCGGACACCATCCATCTTCGCTTGACGAACGACGATAGCGAGAAGGGTCTTACTCGCGAGGCTTTCAACGCCACGTTCACGCAGCGGATTCAGGAGGCCAACGAGTTCTACGACGAACTCGCGCCACCCGATCTCTCCGAAGACGCGCGGCGCGTCCAGCGGCAGGCGTTTGCCGGCCTCCTCTGGAGCAAGCAGTTCTACCATTACGACGCCAAGCGGTGGCTGAAAGGCGACCCGACTGGGTCCGAACCGCCCAGAGAACGGCTCCATGGACGCAACTCGGATTGGACGCATCTCTACAACGCCGACGTCATCTCCATGCCGGATAAGTGGGAGTATCCCTGGTATGCCGCCTGGGATCTCGCATTCCACTGCATCCCGTTGGCTTTGGTGGATGCGACCTTTGCCAAGGAACAGCTGATCCTGATGCTCCGTGAGTGGTACATGCATCCGAACGGCCAGATTCCCGCCTACGAATGGGCGTTTGGAGATGTGAACCCTCCCGTGCATGCGTGGGCCGCCTGGCGCGTCTATAAGATCGACAAGAAGCGGAAGGGGGTGGGCGACCGCGTCTTCTTGGAGCGCGTGTTTCACAAATTGCTCTTGAATTTCACCTGGTGGGTGAATCGGAAAGACGCCGACGGCAAAAACATTTTCCAGGGCGGATTCCTGGGCCTCGACAACATAGGGGTCTTCGACCGCAGCGCGCCGTTGCCGACCGGCGGTCACATCGAACAATCTGATGCGACGAGTTGGATGGGCATGTATTGCCTCAACATGCTCTCAATCGCCTTGGAACTGGCCCGAGAAAATCGGGCGTACGAGGACGTCGCCGGCAAGTTCTTCGAGCACTTCG
>JBKJZK010000058.1:0-1493 GCA_046715215.1 Nitrospiraceae bacterium | reverse complement strand
GAATTTGCTCAAGCCCGCCCATGTAGTGACGCAATACCTCGGGTATCGTGATGCTTCCATCCGGTTGCTGATAGTTTTCGAGGATGGCCACGAGCGTACGGCCGACAGCCAGCCCGGACCCATTGATGGTATGGACAAATTCTGTTTTCGCATCCTTCTTCCCGACTGCGCTCCTATATCGGATATTGGCCCGCCTGGCCTGAAATCCTTCAAAGTTGCTGCAAGAGGAGATCTCTCGATAGTGGTTCTGAGAAGGGAGCCAGACTTCGATATCGTAGGTTTTCGTCGCAGAGAACCCCATATCGCCGGTGCAGAGCATGACGACTCGGTAATGAAGTCTTAATCCTTGCAAGATCGCTTCGGCATGGCCGGTCAACCGTTCCAGTTCTTCATACGACTGATCAGGTTTTGCAAACGCGACCAACTCCACTTTGTTGAATTGGTGGAGGCGAATGAGCCCTCTAGTGTCTTTTCCATAGGATCCTGCCTCACGGCGAAAACAGGGGGTATAGGCCGTATACCTGATCGGCAACGCACTCTCGTTAAGCGTCTCGTCACGGTGGAGATTGGTCACCGGTACTTCTGCCGTCGGAATCAAGAAATAGTCTTCGTCTCGCAGACGAAAGAGATCCTCTTCGAACTTGGGTAACTGGCCGGTCGCAGTCATACTCGACCGATTGACGAGGAGCGGCGGCAAGACCTCTCGATAGCCGTGCTGTGTCGTGTGAAGGTCAAGCATATAATTGATGAGAGCCCGTTCGAGTCGCGCGCCGGCACCCGTGAGAACCGCAAATCGTGCGCCAGTAATTTTCGCCGCCCGGTCGAAATCCAGAATACCGAGCGCTTCGCCGAGATCCCAATGGCTCTTGGCTGGTGCGGTCAACGTGGGCGGGGATCCCCACTGCCGCGTTTCCGTGTTGTTGCCCGCGTCTTTTCCTGCCGGCACCGACGCATGTGGAAGATTCGGGATGCGGAGATTCAGATCGGTCAGGGTCTCTTCGATACCCCGTAGTTCATCGTCAATCTTTTTGATCTGTTCGCCGACGGTCTTCATGGCAGCCATGGAGGCATCCGCCGGCTGTTTCTCTCGCTTCAGCTTGGCGACCTCTTCCGATCCCTTCTTCAGTTCGTGACGAAGTTGCTCGACCTGGCCGGTCAAGGTCCGACGTTGTTCGATCAGCGTGCACAGTCTATCCCAGGGGACGTCGGCGCCACGGGGGCCAAGCTGTTCCCTGATGGCATCCAAATTGTCGCGGAGCGTGCGGAGATCGTACATAGCCGTGTGTTCCAGAAAGCGGCTGGAACTTAACATCGGGGTAGGGGTTAGTCAATCAATCGGGCCGTGATATTCCCCTTTGGCAGGCGTGGTTCGTCCCGTTGACAGGAGCGAGCGGATCGAGGACCATGGTCCGATGCGCACGGTGATGAATCCACCCAATCCGTTTGAATCACGGCACCGAGATCTCTTGGAGCCTGCTCCCCATGTGCAGATG
>JBKJZK010000057.1:0-3456 GCA_046715215.1 Nitrospiraceae bacterium | reverse complement strand
CGCCAATGGCAGCGGCCCTGGCACCTAATTCCGGGGAGCCGATATCACCGCAGTGAAATCCTCAATGTTTTGGGGGTTAAATAATGCGTAATCGAGCCCCCGCAACCACGTTTTCTCTCTTGCCTCTCAAGCACTTACCACCGACGTCCGCCGGCCTCGGCCACTGCCACATGGGCCGATTGTGCAAAATTTGTGCTTATTGCTGCCAGCACCCGATCCAAAATCTCGATCCCCGCGCGAAGACTTTCTGATGATGTGCATAGCGCTGCACCATCGAGATCGTCTTCCAGCGGCCGAGCTTGTGGACCATATAGATGTCCGCGCCCGCTTGCATGCGTCGCGTGGCAAAGGTATGGCGCAGAACATGAAACCGAAAGCGGTTCACGTCTGCCTTTTTCATGGCTGGATAGAACACGCGCAGCAAGTCCCGCGCGTCCTTCCGGTTTCCAGCCCCGTTGTAAAAGACATAATCCGTCTTGAGCGATCGGACTTTCGCCCTGGCTTTCAGAGATTCTTTCTCAACCTGACAACCTTCCCATGCACTCGCTCGTGTTTGGTCAATGGGAGGTCCCCAAACTTTCGGTTCAGTGGATGAAGGATGTATTGATCCCCGATTTTCTTGACCTGCCGTAACATCCCTCCCCCCGAACGGCCCCTCTGGCTTCCGAGCACCACATAGTCGCCCGGTTTGTATTTGAGATCGGGATTTACGAGGATGATCTCTCCTTCACTGAAGAGGGGGTGCATCGCATTGTCTTTCACCGTTAAGGCGAAGGTCCGCTTCCCTGGAACGTCGGTTACTTCAAGCATCGCGCTAGCCCGGATGAGACCAGAAGGCTCTTTGTTGGTGATCATCTGGTCAAGCTGACGCCAGGTGAGCAAGGGGACTTTTCGCATCTCGATGGTATGGGAGTGCTGGTCGTCTTCGGATACTGTGACAAGGGTTGAGGGGTGGGTTGACTCGCCGGTTCGCAGGAAATCCGCATCCATTCGAAAGTGCGTCGCGAATTTCTCCCAGATGGTAGGATCCTCGGGAGGCTTGTGTGAAAGGATGTCTTCGATTGTTTGTAGTGAGACTCCAACTGCCGTCGCTAATTCTGCTTCTGTCAGGCCTTCCCCTAACTCTCTATGAATCAGACCTTTGAGATGCATGAGAGTCCCTCCCATGACGACTCACGTAAAGGTGCGGGCGTTCTTCTCAGTTTCACTTTCATGTGTTTTTCAAGTCTTGACGGGCCCCCCGATCCGTAGTCCAGTATCCAGGAAGGAAGACTGATGACGATCAAAGACGAAGATGGGGGAGCTAATTATCATCGACTTAGATCCATTGCCATAGTGTGATTGATAATCGTGACCACCACCGTGAACCAGGACCGTGACCAATTTCGGGCAGCCGATGCTGTGTTTGGCAGCTCCCAGTTCGCGACATACTTTTTCATAACCCTAGGCATTGTGCATTGAATAGGCTACCTCTTTACAGTTGGCTGGTTGCCTCCACCGGCCTCCGATGCCGCTATCTCTCGTTCAAGTTCCTTGGCATAGTGGCGCCCGCCTGGAGTCGAACCAGCGACCCTCAGCTTAGAAGTCCAGCATCCTGGGCGGACGACTGGGATGATCAAGAGGGAGGAACGATGATGTAAGCGGCCTCTTATCAATATCTAGATGCATTGCGATGGTGACTGATGACGATTGAGACAGAACCGGCAATCCTCCCACCCGAAGACCTTCTTAGGCTGCGGAGGCGTAGGGCGGAGCGTTTTCTTTAAAGGCGACATATTCCATGGCGCGTTCCTCTGCTCGCGGGCCAGAAAATGTCGCAAGACACACCTCACCTTTTCTCTGTTCATCCGCTGTCTCCACCACCCATTCGTCAGCCCCTTGCGATGGACGAATGATATAATCCATAAGTTCTCCTGGATCGTGTGATTTTATCGTACCTCCTCGGGATTTCTTCACTACCCCCTCCCTCGGCTACGACAAGGTTAGCAGTGGAACTGCCCGCAATCGACTAGGAAGTTCCCCAGCAATAGTCGCTGCTATCGCAAGGGCCGAGGCACGGCTGCCTGTCGGAATAGGCTTTAGGGCTTTTACAGTCCTATTGGGTCAGAGTCCCCACGTGTCCCAGCCATGCTCGATTTTTGACGACGAGGCATTCCCTCGCGGGCTGAGCCGCAACTGAACCACGATTATCATGTTGATTTCCCTATTTGCCTGCACTGACTCTTGCCGATTTATTTTGAAATACAGGAATCTTTACGCACGTTGCGTTATGATTTCGATCTTGACATACGTAATTCACCTCATATTGTGGTTCCCCTGATTATCAGGTAAAAATTGGTGGGTTCAATAGTAAAGCACCAATGGATGCATGGTATTCCCGCCAAAGGAAGTTTATGAAGACAAACATATTCGTGAGCGCGTTGCTCTGTTACATCACACTAGTTTCAGCAAGTCATGCTGAGGAAATTGGGAGTGTGGATACGGAATTCAAATTTTTGGGGCCAGATCACAAGATTGTGGTTGAAGCGTTTGACGACCCAAAGATTGAAGGCATCACGTGTCACCTTAGTCGATCAAAAAAAGGTGGCCTCAAAGGTATGATCGGATTGGCAGAGGAAACCTCCGATGCGTCAATTGCCTGTCGGCAAGTGGGTCCCATTCGCATTGTGGGTGAGCTGAAAGAAGGGGAAAAGGTATTCAGTGAAAGTCGATCCCTGATTTTTAAAACCCTACAAGTTGTCCGATTTTTCGACAAGAAACGCCAGACATACATTTATCTCGTCTATAGCGATAGAGTGATCGAGGGTTCGCCACAAAATGCCATCTCGACAGTGCCGATCCAATCCTGGTCAAGTCGATAAGGGTCAGGAGACAATTTAACTAACTGGGATAGATTAGGAGCAACGGCCCTCGGAGAGGCGCTCATAAACGGTGAGGTCAATGCCATTGGCTACTCAGCATTGGCATAAATAGTATATAGTATGTACGTTATACATCGTAGTCCTACACTCGTGGTCTCGGATCACGATCTCGATGAGTTGTTTAGTCAGGTTCTTAATAAGAATTCTTGACTGAGGTTTTCCCCCTCTGTATAATCCGCTCCATCTCTAATGAAAAGCGGCAGATCGTTGATCAGCGAAACGTTGAACGCGCCGTATTCTTCTAATGCTTCGGTGGAAACGTCAAAAAAATCGCTGAAATAGATCGGTGTGGCCGTCGCCCTCTCCTTCTTTGATGCCGCAATCATTCAGAGCAGCTATCCGCTTCCGCAAAACTATTTTCACGCATGGACGGCCTCCTCAAATCGTTTGACCTTGAGCTTTCCCGACTTCTTACGCGCTTGCCAAAGGTCGAACTGCATCTGCATCCTCAACCATGTATCGGCAGTTCCCCACCCTGCTTTTTCAAGCCTGATCGCCATGTCCGGCGAGACACCCGACTTGCAGTTAATAAGCT
>JBKJZK010000056.1:0-2970 GCA_046715215.1 Nitrospiraceae bacterium | reverse complement strand
CGGGCGACCTCCCGAGCCGCATTGAGGATGAGGGCCTGTCGAGGCAGGCCCTGGTGACGGGGATCCGACAGATGCCGGTGGATGTTTTCCACCACCACCACAGAGGCGTCGACCATCATGCCGATGGCGATGGCCAGGCCGCCCAAAGACATCAGATTGGCAGTGAGCTCGAACCGATCCATCACGAAGAACGTCACGAGCGGCGTCACGATGAGCGTCGCCGCTACGATCAAGGCGCTCCTGGTATCGCCCAGGAACACGAACAGCACGATCACCACCAGGAGAATACCCTCGCCCAGCGCCTTATAGACGGTCGTCAACGCGGCGGAGATCAATTCGATACGATCATAAAATGGAACGATCCGCCATCCTGCCGGCAGCAACCCCTTGTTATGTATCTCGGCGATCTTCCCTTTGAGACCTTCCACGACGTCGCGGGCGTTTCCGCCACGCAGCATGAGCACGATCCCTGCCACCACCTCGCGCTCACCGTTCAGGACGACAGCGCCATGGCGAATGGCATGGCCGATCTGTACTTGAGCGACGTCATGGATATGCACGGGAGTGCCGCCCGCTTCCTTGACGACGATGTCCTCGATGTCGCTCAGTCTCCGGATCATCCCCACGCCGCGGACAATGTACTTTTCGGCATGTTTCTCCAGCACGTTGCCTGCGGCATTCGCATTGTTGTTCGCCACGGAGGCAAACACCTCGTGCAGCGAGAGATCGTATTTGCGCAACAGTTCAGGCTCGACGAGCACCTGGTACTGTTTGACATACCCGCCTTGCGAGTTGACGTCGATGACTCCAGGGACGCCCTTGAGCAAGGGCCGAATGACCCAGTCCACCACGGTTCGCTGCTCGATCAATTCGCGTTCCACCGCGGCGGCGTTCAGACCGGCATGCGGAGGGCCTTCGAGATAGTACTGATACACCTCTCCCAGCCCGGTGCTGTTCGGCGTCATCATCGGCTCAGACCCGGGCGGTAAGTGCTCCCGCACTTCGATCAACCGTTCGAGCACGAGTTGGCGGGCAAGGTTGATGTCCATCTGATCGTCGAACACGACCGTAATCAGCGACAATCCTACTTTGGTGAGCGAGCGGAGTTCCGTCAGATGTGGAACCCCGGTGACTTGTTGCTCGATCGGAAACGTCACCAGCCGTTCGACCTCTTCGGGGGACAAGCCGGGCGCTTTCGTGACGATTTGCACGAGCACACTCGTCACATCCGGAAACGCGTCAATCGGAATCGTGCGGAAAGAATAGAGCCCTACAAGGGCAAGAAGACCGGCAAATGTGAGGATCAGTAAAGGACGACGAAGAGAAAACTCAAGGAGTTTGTCGACCATAGTTCAGTCTTTAGGCTTCAACAGCTCAGACTTCAAGGTAAAGGCGCCTTCCCTGACGACCGCTTCCCCTTCCCGCAGCCCTTCGAGGACCTCGGCGAAGGTCCCGTTCCTGTCACCCAATCTGATCGTCCGCGCTTCAAAGACGCCGGGTTCCTGCTGCACAAACACGAAGCTGCGATCCCGATCATGCTGAACGGCTGCTTCGGGAACGACCAAGCCATCCGAGGCAGGTTCGGACAAGACGCGGATCGTGGCGAACATTTCCGGCTTCAAACGGCCGGTGGGATTCGGCAAGGTGAGGCGCACCTGCATAGTCCGCGTAGCAGTATCTAGGACGTCACCGACATACGCGACGACCCCCTGGAACACTTCGTCAGGATACGCAGCCACATGGACCTCGACCGGCTGATTCGGAACGGTTGTCGCTCGCTGCACATAGGAAATATCTTTTTCCGATACATTACCCACCACCCAGACCGTCGAGAGATCGGCAACCGCAAACAGTTTATGGGTGGTTTCGACCACCTCGCCTTTGGTGAGATCCCGCGCGATCACCCGGCCGACAAAGGGCGCCACAATGGCAACCTGCGAGCGGATCGTTTGGGTCCGCTCCAGGGTTCTGATCTCCTTGTCGTCCATGCCTAGCAAGCGGAGTCCTTCGCGCGCCTCCTGAGCCTCGGCACGGATACTGATCATCTCTCCTTCGCGGCGCTGCGCCTCCGCCTGGCCGATGACTTTCTCTTTGAAAAGATACTGCGCCCGCTGATAGGCCTGTTCCGCCACGTGTCGCCGTGCCCGGGCCTTTAGATACGCAGACTGGGCTAGTCCGAGATCACCGCTATGGAGCACCGCCAACAGCTGATTGGGCTTGACCATCTGTCCCAAATCGGCATGCACCTCGGCCACCCGCCCACGCACGAGAGTCGTAATATTCGCCAACGCATGTTCGTTCGGACGTACGACGCCGGGAAAGGTACGGTAGGTACGAAATGCCGTTCGTCCGACCGTCTCCACCGTCACACCGGATCGGGTGACTTCTTCTGGCGGGAGCCGAACAAGACGTGCCTCGGCCGCCGAGCGTTTCGGTCCGCTCTCCGCCGCCGGCGCCGGCGCCGGCGCACGGTCACAACCCGTGGAGAACGCCAACAGCAGCATGCCGAAGAAGACTCTGCACGTCGCACTCAGACGGCTTTGCGGGCGTGCATGACACTCGCATCGATTAGTACATCGGTCATGAAAAAGGACCTTGCCTCTCATCTGTTCCCTTTTGCAGTTAGAGTGGACCGCCCACGGCGCGCTCATACCGCGTGAGCGCCAGGGAGAGTTCGAAGCGCGCCAGATTGTAATCTACGGTGATCTGGCGTTGGACCCGTTGGGCATCGAGGACGTCCAGGAGGCTGGAGGCGCCCTGTCGG
Organism: Nitrospiraceae bacterium; assembly: GCA_046715215.1. GTDB lineage: Bacteria > Nitrospirota > Nitrospiria > Nitrospirales > Nitrospiraceae > Palsa-1315. Next base: position 206 of record JBKJZK010000056.1, on the reverse strand, counting down.
AAGCTCAATTGGGCGATGCGTAGCGCTTCTTGCGCTTGTTTTAAGAGCCCTTCCTCGTATACAAGGATCTGCTCTTGCGCCGTTTCCGCCTCGCGAGCGTGTTGGTTGATGGCACGGCCGAGGTCATTTCTGGCACGAATCAGCTCTGCCTCTTCTTTTCGTTGAGTACCGAGCGCCGTCGCAATGTGCCCTTGCTGCCGATACCA
>JBKJZK010000055.1:0-2432 GCA_046715215.1 Nitrospiraceae bacterium | reverse complement strand
GGGTCGTGGGCTTCAGGAGGACTAGATCGCTTTCAGACGGTGGGAGGATCGGTTTTCGAGCCGGAGTTTCGCAGGCGTTCAGCAAGAGACTCAGTCCTAGCCCGCAGAGCACCCACAGACGAAAGGGCATAGCCCAAGGCGTTTGCGTGTCACGTGGATTCCGACTCACGAAGGGAGCATACACGAAACGTGAAAGGGTTTGCCAACGGGGTGTTAATGAAACGCCCGCTCTCGTGAGGAAAGCGGGCGTTGAATCTGAAAACGATGTGTACGAAGAATTAGCGTCGTTGGCTATCCAGCATCGAATCCTCAGACGTGTACCCGAAAAGGTACGGCATCTTGCTGGTGAGCGTGTAAATCGGTCGGTTCACGCCGTAATCCATCGCGACCCCGAGAGGGTGTAAGAGAAAACCGGTCCAGCGCCAGGGGTTATCGCTCGGGGCTGCTCCGGCCGCCACATCGGTGTAGACCAAAGATGTGGGGTCCATCACACTGTAAATGCTGGCCGGGGGGGTATAGCCTCCATCTGCATCGGCCGACGCCTGTTGCTGGCGGTTTTCGGCACAACCGACTGCGGTGACCAGGAGGAGAATTCCCACGGCAAGAGCTGTAGTCCGCATAGATGACCTCACTTGTCTTGTACGGTTCAGAGTCGACGGTCCCTCGATAGACTAAAGTGTAGCCGACCTCCAGGATTCTGTCCAGGATTAGCAGGATGCTGAAAAAGTCCGCCAGCGGCGTTCTCGCATCGCTCAGAGGCTCAACGTACCGAAGCGTACGCCTCCTCTCTTCGCTCGCTGCGGCCTTGCTGGACGGCCTTTTTGAGCATCCTGTGGTTTTGGCCAGAGGGTATGGATTGGGATCGGGAAGGTGGAGAATATGGTAGGCGATACTGGTATCGAACCAGTGGCCTCTTCCGTGTGAAGGAAGCGCTCTACCCCTGAGCTAATCGCCTACAGGAGGTAAAGTCTAGCACGGGGTCATAAATCGGATCAACCGTGACGCCATGCGTCATGCGCAGCGAAGTCGCCTTGACATCCCCAAAACGCGGTTCCTACAATGCCCCGGCTCTCAATTTTTCTTCATGGATTTTCTCTCACATGCGCGACGACATTGTCATTATCGGGGGCGGGCTGGCCGGGTCTGAAGCGGCGTGGCAGGCGGCCAATCGTGGAGCGAAAGTGACGCTTTATGAAATGCGGCCAAAAGAAATGACGCAAGCACACAAGACCGGTGGGTTGGCAGAGCTGGTCTGTTCGAATTCGCTCGGCTCCGCGGATCTACTGAATGCCCCCGGCATCTTGAAAGAGGAAATGCGCCGACTCAAGTCGCTCATTATTCGGGTAGCGGATGAGGTACGGGTACCGGCAGGGTCGGCCCTGGCCGTCGATCGCGAGCAGTTTTCACTCAAGATTACTCAGGCGCTGGAAGGGCATCCGAACATTCGCATTCTGCATGAGGAGATCACTGAGATTCCAACGGACTGTCTCTGCATTCTGGCAACCGGTCCGCTGACATCCGACAAACTGTCTCTGGCGATTGCGCAATTGACCCACACGAAACATTTGTATTTTTACGATGCGATCTCTCCGATCGTGGACGCAGATTCCATCAATATGGATGTGGTATTTTTCGCGTCCCGGTACGGCAAGGGCGGAGATGACTATCTCAACTGTCCCATGGACGAGCCGGCCTACAATGCCTTCTATGGCGCGTTGCTCGCGGCGGAGAAAGTCCAGCCCAAAGAATTTGAAAAGACGCCCTATTTTGAAGGTTGTATCCCCATCGAAGTGATGGCCGAACGGGGCCGCCAGACCATGCAGTTTGGTCCGTTGAAGCCGGTGGGCCTTGAGAATCCCAAGACGGGTGCGCGCGCCTATGCTGTGGTACAGCTCCGGACGGAAAACGCCCATCGATCGTGTTACAACCTCGTGGGGTTCCAAACTAAATTGACCTACGGGGAGCAGAAGCGGGTGTTTCGCATGATTCCCGGTCTGGAGCAGGCGGAGTTTCTGCGATACGGCAGCCTGCATCGCAACACCTTTATCAATTCTCCCCAACTGCTGCGCGATACCCTCCAGTTCAAGGCGCGCGGAACCCTCTTCTTTGCAGGACAGCTGGTCGGCGTCGAGGGCTATACGGATTCCGCCGCGATGGGAGGGTTGGCAGGAATCAACGCTGCTCGTGGTCTTGCGGGATTGCCGTTGGTCACGCCGCCTCCCACCACGGCGCATGGCTGTCTCACGTCGTACATCACGACCACGGACCCTCGTCATTTTCAGCCGATGAATACGAACTTCGGGCCCTTTCCTCCCTTTGCCACACCGACGAGAGACAAGGAGCGCAAACGACGACTCACGGGACAACGGGCGCTTGAGGACCTGACGGCATGGATGACTCAATTCGAGCTTTCATGACGTTCCTTGAGCTGG
>JBKJZK010000054.1:0-3555 GCA_046715215.1 Nitrospiraceae bacterium | reverse complement strand
TTGATGTCCATGGGGGTGAAAATCGAACTCGTCGTGACAGGCCCTGAATCGGCGCGGAGAGTAACAAAAGGTCCAGAAGCTGTCAAACAATAGAGGCTGGAAGACGAGCGCGACAGGGAGGCAGTTTCATGGCATCTTCGCCCCTTGCCTCTCCCCTCGCGCCTTCGCTATACTCCGCGGTATGAGTATCAGAAAGGGCGGCGGGGATTGGGAGCCAATGCTGTTGGGAATTGAACCCCGCAACTGCAAGGTCTGCAAGGAAGGGCTCTACCGCAACAAGACGTTTTTCTCGGGCGGGTGGTCTCGCTGCACCCTGTGCGATGAGTTTGTCCATTACAGCTGCCTGGCCAGCGGCAAAGTCTCGTTCCTGAAAGTCCGCCCCCGCGTGTGCAAGACCTGCCGTGCCGCCCAAGAGGGGACTCCTTCACCTTTGCCGAAGGCAGCGACTCCAGTGGCCGTCGGGTCGTGAATCCCAACTCCCAATCAAGCCCAGTGGAAGCCCGTCCGGGCTGGAATGCCTTTTTCCCCAACACAGTCCTGTTCGTCCTGGCGCCGCTGATTCTCCTCTTCAGTGGATTTTTCACCGCGAACTTTATCATCAGCGGCGCCTACACCTGGCCGCGGACAAGTCGGACGCTGGCGCTGACGCTCACGGTGTTGATTCTCTCCCGTGAATTCGTCTACAAAGAGCAACTGTCGCGCAACGCGACGTCGGACCGCGCGTGGTCGGCACTGCTCTATTCTTGTGTGCTCCCTTATGTGATCGGCGTGCTGGTGATGTTGGCCCTTTGGGCGCTCTAAGAAGATCGTTGTTTGGTTTGTCTGGTCTGTCTGGTTTTTTTGGTTGAACGAAACATGAACCAAATAAACCAAACAAACAAAATAAACCAGATGAACCAACAAACCAGCCTGCTTCCGGGCGAGGACGGTCGATGGCAGAGATTATCCGCAGCGGAGCCTTTCTCCAACAATGTTGGTCGGTGCACCCGCTCTGTCTGACGGTCAAGCGCGTCGAGCCGGATCGCATTGTGGTGCTTACTTGCAGTTCCTGCCGCATGGTGCATCGGGTAACCACCGGCGCGGTGAGCAAGCAAGTATCGACAGGGGATTCCTCCGTGCCTGAACCGGATCCTGCGCAGCCGGATGGACTCGCAGCGCTCAAGACCTGTATGGGCACCCATGCTCCTGCCCTATCGGTTCGAGAGATGGATGTATTCCAAGACGCGGTGTGGGTCCGCTGTGCGGAATGCCGGGCGCAGTACGACCTGACGGTCTCCCAATTCGAAACACATCAGAAATAGCGGCGCCCTTTTGGCGTCTCCTCTCTATCAGACTGCGGGAAGACTTAGTTTATGCCCAAATCCCACTGTGATTGTAAGAATGGTGCTGGCGCAGAACGTTTCGCAGGATGCTCAAAAAGGCTGTCCAGCAAGGCCGCAGCGAGCGAAGAGGCGAGGCGTACGCTTCGGTACGTTGAGCTTCTGAGCGATGCGAGAACAAAGCCGGCGGACTTTTTCAGCATCCTGCTAGCCGATTGATGACCATGCCATCACAGTTTACAGACGAAGAAGCGACCTTAATGGCCAATCAGCACTTCTTTCTCGCTAAGGCGCAGATCATGGCTAAGGTGCGCCGCTTGCTCGCTGCCACGCATGCAGCGTTGAAAGAGGAAGTTGGGGCGGTTTCGCTTGTGACTCCACCGGATTTCGATCCCACTAACTATCACTTTGTGAAGGGAGAGCATCTCGAATTCTTTCCCTACCAATATCTGGACTTTCCGAAACACTTTCACGACTCGAACGCCTTTGCCTTTCGGACGCTCTTTTGGTGGGGGAACCACCTCGTGTGCGCCTTGATGCTGGAGGGGGACGGGATCAAGCAACACAAGGCACGGATCGTGAACCGGTTTCATCAGCTCTCCGGGCAGGGGCTGGAACTTTCGTTGGCGCCGACGTTGTGGGAATGGAAACGCGGCGAGGGGTATACATTGCCGATCACCCACGATCGCAAGGCGCAGGTTGCCGCTGTGGTGGCCGAACGGTCCTTTTTGAAGATCGTCCGCTTCCTGCCGTTCACCGATCCGCGGATTCAGTCGGGTCAGATGCCGGAATTCAGCCGCGAGACCTTTCGGGCACTCCTCCCTATCGTGACCCCATAGCAGGCCGCGGGACAACTACTGTGGTAGGCGCGCCTGAAACTCACCGGTTCCGCTGAGGTCGAGGTCAAGGTTGAGCGAAGATCAGACTCTTTCGATCTCAGCCTTGACCTGGGCCTTAACCTTCCAGAAGGCTGGCGGACTTTTTCAGCATCCTGTTCACGTCGGTATTTGTCTCTGATCAGCAACTTGGGTAAACTGGGGTCCGCTTCAACGGTGGGGCAGGCAATCGTAAGGAGGGTGACATCGTGAAACAGACAAGGGGACGACGGGGCGTCGGTATCGTGCTCATGGCAAGTCTGCTGATGGGAGCGGGTTGCGGGGGTACCGGAAAAACGGTCTACCTGGATCTTCAGCAGAAACAAGCGGCGGCGCAATACATGGAGCCGGAACCGGTTAGGATCGTCATCGAATCCTTCGAGGATCGGCGACTGGAGAGGAATCGGCTCGGTCTGCGGACCCATTTGTGGGGCGGGGTGACCTACTTCAATGTGGCGGGTGAGCGGCCAGGAGACGTGATTGCCCAGGCCCTCGTGGATCGTCTGAAAACGCGCGGATGGAAAGATCGGGCCTGGACGGTGCAGGCTTCCCGCGGGGCCGTGACGAATCTGAACGATGCCGACATCGTCATCAGCGGGCAGCTGCTCGATTTTTCAGCCGACGCCAAGAGCCGACTCTTCTCGACGGTGGTGAACACGAGCAGCAAGATGGTGATCACCGCGAGAAACATTGGCGACCAGAGCTCGACGATCAGAATTGTCGAGGGGGCACAACGTGATACCGTGGTCTGGTTTAGCGAAGACGATCTGCAACAGTTACTGGCGACAACCCTGAAGGACAGCATCGATCGGTACCTCGCCGATACGACGATCGAGCACAAGGCGTTGCGACCGGTGCGTTGATGGGCCGGGGGAAGAGATGACCCACCGTGCGTGAACGTCGTTGGGAAACGACGACCCCGCTGACCTTCGGTCAGGTGCTCACCGTGGGCGAACGGCTGGCTGCGTTGGGGTTGAAGCCGGCGGTGCCTGCGAGGGACGTCATCTGTTATGTCGAAGAATGGACGGTCGAGTCTCCTGAGGATTTCGATCAGCTGGACGCGTGGTCCACGGAAGATGTGACCCTGATCCACGTCCGAGAGGGTTGGCGCGGCGACTTCTTTCTCCTGTCCGGAGCCTACCACACCGTGTATCAGCGCTATCAGGATGTGGGCACCTACTGTTCGATCAGTCATCCCTGGCGCATTCGCGATCCGTTACGACTGCACGACTCACGCAGCATGCTCTGGCTGGGATTTCGCCATGCCCATTCGTTTATCCGTATACGGCTCCAAACGAAAGAGGTCATCACCCCCGGCGAGATACGCGGCGATGCCAAACGGGCGCAGTGGCTAGAGGAAC
>JBKJZK010000053.1:0-3251 GCA_046715215.1 Nitrospiraceae bacterium | reverse complement strand
GCATCTCTTCAATATTCTCGACATCCTCTTGGGTGAACTCAACCTTCGTCTCCTCGATAAGGGGGTGGAGCTCGAAGTCGAGGACGAGGTCAAGCAGTGGTTGATTAAAGAGGGCTACCAACCGCTCTATGGAGCCAGACCGATGCGCCGGACGATTCAGCGTGCGATCGGCGATCCACTCTCCGAAGAGATGATTAGAGGACGATTCAAGGAGAGCCGAAAGATCCGCGTGGTGCTTCGCGACGGTGCTCCGGCATTCATCGAGCAGGAGGCGATGGCTGAGGTCTAATGTCCCAGCCCTATACGAAGAAGGTTCATCGCATAGAGTACGACACGGCCCTTGTGGCGTCAGAGGCCACAAGGGCCGTGTTCTTTGGCCTCTCTCAGAAGCACGCATTTTTCGCCGGTCCAGTTCGCGTGCGTGATCGGCACAGATTTCATGTTGATGTCCGTTGAACAGCCCACCTCAACCTGGATACCGGGTCCCATCCTTGGTATCGAGACGTCATGTGATGAAACAGCCGCATCGGTGCTTGCCGCAGACGGCCTCGTCCTCTCGAACATTATTACGTCACAGCATGCCGTTCATCAGCGATTCGGTGGCGTCGTTCCCGAACTCGCCTCCCGTGCCCACATTGAATCGATTGAAGGTGTCTCCGCTGAAGCGATGCAACAAGCCGGTCTCGCATGGACGGATCTTACGGGAATCGCCGTCACACAAGGACCCGGCCTGGCCGGCGCTCTCCTTGTCGGGGTCAACTATGCAAAAGCACTGGCCTATGCCTTGACTATTCCGGTGGTCGGCGTGAGCCATCTTGAAGGCCATATCGCCTCCGCCTGGTTGCAGGACCAAGCGTTTCCATTACCCTGTGTAGTCCTGGTTGTCTCGGGTGGACATACCCATCTCTATTATAAGGAACCCAGCGGTCACTCCCGGCTCCTTGGCGCTACCAGAGACGATGCGGCAGGGGAGGCCTTCGACAAAGGCGCTCAGTTGCTTGGACTGGAATACCCGGGGGGGCCAGCCATCGATCGCTTGGCTCGACAGGGAAACCCAGAGGCCATTCCATTTCCCCGTTCCTATCTCAAAAAGGGGAGTCTTGATTTTAGTTTTAGCGGGTTAAAAACGGCTTTGCTCTATAAACTTCAAGCAATGCATGAGCAATCTATCACGGCGCAAGCTGCAGACTTGGCTGCCGGCTATCAGGAGGCCATCGTGGCCGTCTTGGTCGAAAAATCCTTTGCCGCAGTTCGGTCATCCGGCGCTCGTGCGTTGGCCGTTGTCGGAGGGGTATCCGCCAATTCTCGATTGCGCGCGCTGCTCCAGCAACGAGCTACGTCCGAGAGCCTGCACCTGAGTCTTCCCCTGCTGGCCTACTGTACCGATAATGCCGCGATGATCGCGGCAGCAGGGAGGCAGGCTCTTCGCGCAGGGCTCCGCGCACCCCTGGACATCGATGCCCAAGCTTCGCTGGCTTCATCATTTGCATATCCAGTCTAACCAACGACGATAAGGAAACGACGGCCATTCCAGAAATTCACGGACAGGTCCTTGGTCTCCGCGCCGGCCAGCTCGCAATGCTTGAGCGGCTGTATCGCCGACGTATGCCGGTAGATGAAGTTCTCTCAGCTGAAGCGGCAAAAATTCTTGCTCAGTTCACACACGAGATTCGCCGTTCCATCGGCCTGGTCATCACCAGGCGTGGAGCTGTTCAAGAGGTCCTGATCGGCGCCGGCACCGAGCCCTCGCCAACGACGCTGGCCACCTTTCGTGCAAGTCCGCGATCGTTAAGGGGCCTTCGGCTGATACGCTCATATCTGAAGGAACAGCCCATCAGTCAAGAAGACCTCACCATGCTGGGCCTGCTCCGACTCGACTTGATCGGAACGGTGGCTGTCACCCCCAAGGGTGAACCAGGGTTGCTCTCCCTGGCCCATCTGAATCCACCCAGTCCGCAGGGGCCATTGTATACGCTCCTCAAGCCCACTCTGGTGCATCAATGCCCGGTGAGTTTCGAGACATTCATTCGCGAACTGGAGTCAGACCTTCAACGTCAGAACGGATCTCACGCGATGGCTCAGGGACAGACCGCCATCCTCGTGAGCGCCTCGCCCAAGAGTAAGGCCGAGCAAGAAGAACGCCTCGCCGAGCTGGCAGAACTGGCCTCCTCCGCAAATCTCACGGTGATCGACCGTTTAGTGCAACGCACGCAGAGCGGCCATCATCGGTTTCAATTGGGAAGCGGAAAGCTCAAAGACGTGCTGATGCAAGCCATGCAAAAAGGGGCGGACCTGCTTATCTTCGATCAAGATTTGGCTCCCGCGCAGGTGCGCGCCATTGCGGAGATCACCGACCTTACGGTCATCGATCGGACCCAGCTGATTCTCGACATCTTTGCGCAACGGGCGCATAGCCGAGAAGGGAAAGTGCAGGTCGAATTGGCGCAACTTCGTTATCTGCTCCCGCGTCTCTCCGGTCAGGGAACGAGTCTCTCACGCTTGGGCGGAGGCATCGGCAGCAGAGGTCCCGGGGAAACGAAGCTGGAAACGGACCGCCGTCGCATCAGAGAGCGCATCGACTATTTGGAGCGAGAGATTACGGGCTTTGCCCGTCACCAAGACCAACGGCGATCGCGCCGCGTCCGGCAGGCATTCCCAGTTCTGTCCATCGTGGGCTACACGAACGCTGGCAAGTCAACATTGCTCAACGTCTTAACGAACAGTCAGGTGCGCACGGCCTCGCGTGTTTTTGAAACGCTCGACACCACGAGCCGCAGACTGCATTTTCCGCATGGCCGTGAAGCAATCGTCACCGACACGGTGGGGTTTATTCGCGACCTGCCCAAAGATCTCCTCGCAGCCTTCAGAACGACATTGGACGAAATGCGCGATGCCGACCTCCTCCTGCATGTGGTCGATGCGGGGGCGAAAGATCTGGACGCCCATATCGCAGCGGTCGACACCGTGCTGCAAAGCCTCACCCTCGATCAGCTTCCGCGGGTGCTCGTGTTCAACAAGTGCGACCAGCTTCCGAGCGGGCAAGCGGAGGCCCTGTGTCGGCGCTACAGCGCGATCGGGATTTCGGCTCTGCATCCGGAGACCTTGGCCCTACTGATCCAGGACCTCGAAGAACGGCTGGCCGCGCTCGTTCCGATGGACGGCTCTTCCCAGAAATCGGCAGCCCAGGCACTCACGCTTGCATCTCGTCCTTAACCCGCTGCACAATCGGCCTCTCTGGTACCAGCCATGAC
>JBKJZK010000052.1:0-4607 GCA_046715215.1 Nitrospiraceae bacterium | reverse complement strand
GGCCTCGAACACGGGGGCGGGTGATGAGTTCGGGGTCAGCATTGCCCTTGAGGGCGACACCCTGGCCGTCGGTGCGTATAATGAAGACAGCGCCGCGACCGGGATCAATGGCGACCAGGCGGATAATAGCGCCGCAGCCAGCGGGGCGATCTATGTGTACCGCGCGCAGTGAAAAGGTATGTTAGGAGGAGTAGTACTACTACCACCCGATTACATTGGATGGAGCCTTGACCTTTACGCCGTCTGATAATCGGACTGGAGATCTCACACACGCGAGGCGTGCGGGTATGCCCGCCGCTTCGCGTGTGAAAATGGATCGCCCCCAGGTGTTAGGCCACCACGTCAGTTCGGTCACGCCGAAACTGACCGGTGTGACGGTGCGGGTTTCTGGGGAGGGTGGCCGATACCCCAGTGCACGGTGCGGGCGCTGCATGTTGGATTGACGGCCCCAGCCTTCGATGAGCATTTGAGCCTCGTGTTGCGTAAAGAGGAATTCCAGCTTCAGCCTCTCATCTCGGAGTTTCCCGTTCAAGGACTCGACATACCCGTTCTTCCAGGGACTGCCCGGTTCGACGAATGATTAATAGGGGCGCCACGGACAGCACGTGATACCAGGCCCGCAGCGCCGTCGCAATAAACTCCGGGCTATTGTCGGACTGAATATGCGTGGGACAACCCCGATGCAAGAAACAACTCACGCAAGACCTCCTGCACATCCCGTGAGGTGAGACGGCGGCGCACGGCGATCGCCAGACTCTGACGGGCTTAATGCGGCGTCGGATCCCCAATACGTGGATTGCCTGTCCGGCATTGCCTTCGTGACGAGGCGAAGGAGGTACGGCCAGATGCGAGGCCACAGCTCCGAGGCTGACCCTCGTTTCACGTTTCACGCCTGATGTTTCATGGTTCTTGGAGCGGGCCGAGAACGATGCAGATGGTCGCGGATCGTTTGCCGCAGTAGAAAGGTCAATGTCGGACAGGCTCCTGGGGGCAGCGGATTATTCCGCTGCCCTTTGTGTTTTCTCCACCGATCACACTGCTTCATCCGCCTTGCCTTTCAGTTTCCGATCTAGGTAAGATGCTGAGTTTCAAAGCTATTTGCTTGAGGGGAGTGGTGTGTCACGAGAACTCTCGCTCGCAGAAATCTTCCAGCTGGGGTACTACTGGGAGACCAAAATTCTGCTCACGGCCGTCAGGCTGGATGTGTTTTCTGCCTTGGACGGGAAGCGGAAAACTCTCCAGGACGCGGCCGGTCGTCTCGGTGTCCATGGACAGACGCTGGGACTGTTGTTGAATGCCCTTGTCGCGATGCGACTGCTGGAGAAGGACGGGGATTCCTACGGGAATTCGACGGCCGCGGCTACTCATCTGGTCCGCAACTCTGCCCAATATATCGGGCATCTCCTGCTGCTTCACGATGCTGAATGGGACAACTGGGGCAAACTGGAGCAGACGATTCGCACGGGGCAACGGTCGGTCGACCGGCACGTCTTTGAGACCGACCCTGATCTAGGCAGCAATGTGCTGGCGGTACTCCATCGGATCGGACAGCAGAGCGGGCCAGACCTTGCGAAGCGGCTGCAGCTGAGTGGGCCGGTGCGCTTCCTGGATTTGGGAGGTGGAGCCGGGACAAACGCGATTGCTTTCTGCCAGGCCTACCCAGAGCTGACTGCCACGGTATTCGATTTGCCTGCGACGCTCCGACTCACGGAACGAACGGTGAAAGAAGCAGGTTTGGAATCGAGGATTGCGTTGCTTGCTGGAGATTTTAACAAGGATGGATTGGGCGGACCCTACGATGTCGCACTGATGTCCGACATCCTGCACTATCAAGATTTTTCGACGAATGCGGCATTGGTAAAGAGGGTCTGGGCCCATTTGGCGCCAGGCGGCCGGTTGGTCATCAAGGATCGATTCTTAAATGAGGCAGGAACCGGTCCGGCCTGGACCACCGCGTTTGCAGTCCACATTCTCGTGAACACAGAACGCGGCGACTGCTACAAGACGGCAGATGCGATTCAGTGGATGGGGGAAGCCGGCTTTCCATCCGTCACAGAACTCGAGCCGTCAGCGGTCGTGCAGGGCGTGAAGGCTTAGATTGCGCGAGACTTACGAGAAAAGCGGGACAAGCGAGACGGGTGTGGCTCGCGAAGATGAAACTTCCAACCCGTCCCGCTTTTCTCGCATGTCCCACGCGAACAACGAGGAGACGCATGCTTGAATGGCTGAAAGAGCCGGGATTTTTTGGAACCCACGCCACGGTCGGGGCGGATATGAGCCAGCTCATGGCGACGTTCTTTACGGGGCTCTTCGTGATCGGTTGGATCCAGGCGCGGAGACACCGAGCGGATGCTCATCACTGGATGATGTTCGGCGGGATGATCGCCATGTTGGCGTTCTTCACGAGCTATTATTTATTTCGTCAATTAGGTGTGTTGGCCTTTGAAGGGAAGGAAGGGTTTGGTGGGTCGCAAGCCCTTTACGATTATGTCTTCATCCCTGTGCTGACGGTGCACATCATTCTGGTCATTCTTGGATTGGTCATGGCGATCTATATGATCGTGCTGGGCTTTCGCGCACAACAAGTGATTGACGGGGTCCGATCGCTCAAGGAGGCGTTGCTGCTCACGACGTGGAAGAAGATCGGGTTGATCTTCGGCACGCTCACTGCGCTGGTCATGCTGTTGTTCTTCTCGCGCATAGCCACTGCCGATTTCTCGATGCGGAAATTCGAAGTGTATCTCGGTTTGTTGTCTCTGATCGCCATCGTGTTCTCAGTTGAAATGACGATCCAACGGATCTGGCCTAACGGCGCGCGACGCCATCGGGCGCTCGGGCTGTTCACCATGGTCGTGTATTGCGTCCTCTTTGTGACCGGAACCACCACCTACACGATGCTCTACGTACTGTACCCAGGCAAGATCGGATGAGCTGAAGAAGTGCTGAGTGCTGAGTTGGTAGAAGGCTATGAGATGCGAGAATCCAAGGCGGCAACTCCTAACTCAGGACTCAGAACTGAGGACTATGCCATGTTGACCTGTGGCTGCGGTCGCTGGATGCATACCGAAGGGATTGAAGAACGTTCGTACGGGGATGGGACGCCCCAGTGGTTCATTCGGACGGAATGTCGAGGCTGTGGACTAAAAATAGGGGTCGATGTCCCTGCCGGTCAGCCAGGTGGGCTCGTCGATCGGATGATGTGGACCGATGATGCGATCCATCGACTGGATCGCATGCCTCCGTATCTTGCCCCGCTCGTGCGCGGGGAGGTCGAGCAAGACGTGCGGGTGTGAGGAGAGCGAGTTGTCACCTACGACACGGTACTCCGCCCAAGAACCGGCGAACGCATCGAGTGGACATCTGAAGCGGAACGTCGATTGGAGAAGGTGCCGGCGCCGGTACGTGCCATGGCACGCATTGAATTGGAGCGGACCGCAGCCGATCGCGGCGCGACGCGCATCACCGTTGCGCTAATGGAAGAAGTGAAGGCGCGCTATTTCGGAATGGCCTCACAAAAGACGTAAGGGGTGAGGCGTTAGGGGTAAGGCGAGAACAACGGAGGTCCAGTCACCTACGCCTCACGTTTCACGCCTAACGGAATAACTATGTTGCATCGAATGGCGTTACGAGTATTGCCCAGTCTCAGTCTGGCCGTCACGGAAGACTCTGTGCGCAAGCAAAAGCGGATCGTCATGTTTGTGCCTGGGTTGGTGGCGTTTGCTGTCTATCGGTTGGCCAAGCTGCTGTTGCCGCTTTCTGAGCCGATCGTGTTGTTGATGGTCAGCGGTCTTGTGGCGTTGGTGACGGCACTGTCAGCCTATCGTGTCGGTCGGGCCAGTGCGTGGGGGAGGATCCTGCGAGAGGATGGGAGCCGTTTACTGATATGGCTCGGCGGCTGGATTGGGTTTGTGTATGGGGTCCAGTTGTCTCTGCTGGTCTTGGCGCTGCTCTGGCTCGTTGGGTATGACTATCTCAAACATCCGGATGGGCCGGCCATGATGGCCATCATCATTTCCTGTACGTCTGTCGCGCGCGATGCCTTCGAGATCGGTCATGTGCGGAAATTGATCCTCCTGGGCCGTCCATTTCCGACGTTTCCCGATGGGGTGGCTCTCCGCACGATGGTGGGCAATCATGCGATGGAACTTGCTCCCTGGGTCGCAGTCGGTCTCGTCGTCGGCGCACTGGGCGCGTCACTGGGGCACCTCGTCGAGGCGAGTCAGGTTGCGGCCCTTGTCCAGCTGTCCGCTGTGGCGGTGCTGGGGGGCGGGATCGCTCTCTGTGCGTACTTTGGCGGGCTTCGTCCACAGACGTCATGGACCCAAGGGCTGGTACAGACAAAGGCGGGCGAATTGCTCAAATATTGGTGGTGGCCTGGACTCTCCTTTACCGCAACGTACTATCTTGTGGCGGCGGGATGTGTGATTTTCCTCTTGAGACAGCCTGGAATTCCGACTTCCTATGCCTTGGCCGGTGGCGGATTCGTGAGTGGCATGATGGCGCTGTATTGTTACTATCTCGGGTTCCGCCGGCAAGTAGAAGAACAACAAGGGCACACGATGTCGAGTGCCTTGCTCCGATGTCCCTTCGTCATGGGAATTCTTGGC
>JBKJZK010000051.1:0-3908 GCA_046715215.1 Nitrospiraceae bacterium | reverse complement strand
TTCCACGGGGACGGGCCCCCGAGGGCTTCTTCCGCCACTGTCGCCGTTGCGGCACCCCATGCAGTCCGCCTGGCGCATTAGGCGCGCCACCCGGTGACGCCCACACCGCTCCCCGGCGTAACGCAGATCTTCCCAGATCCGCGGGCTCCCCACGACGCCGTCCTGGTCGGCATGTAACTGACGAATCCGTGTGAGTAATCGGGCGTTCTCCTGGGCTCGCCCACTCGGTGGCCGGGTCACCCAACCGTAGTACCCGCTGGGCGATACCCGCAGACACCGGCACATCATCCGGATGGGAAAGGCCTCGCGGCATCGTTGGATCATCCGATACTTCATCGCGACGCTCTCGCGAAGAACGCTGCCGCTTCTCGCAAAAAATCCCGCTCCTTGGTGACGCGGGCTAATTCCCGCCGCAGGAGGGCCAGGTTCTCATCCCGCGGTCGGCCCTGGCCTACGAACGCCTGCGTCGGCTCCTGACGCAACTCCCGTCGCCAGCGCCCCAGCACGGTCGCCCCAAGCCCTAGCTCCGCGGCGACCTGGCTGACGCTGACACCGGGAGCGTCGAGCATCGTCACGGCTTCACGCTTGTACTCCGCTGAAAACCTCCGCCTTTGTACCATGACACCCCTCCTGGCCCATTATGAGCCTTACCAAGGTGTCCGTAAAAGCGGGGCAGAACCCGTACAGGACTCATTGATATACGCTACGCCCGTCACGTACCAATCACTATCTGGAAAGTCCACCAACTCATCTAAATCATGAATGTTCAGCCATTCCAGCATGCGCATCCATTCTTGCTCTTTATCATCATCTCCCAATGACGCCCACATATCCATTGACGGTGGGATAGGGGGAGGCATTCCAAGGCCACCAGCTTTTGTCCACATTTCATGTATGGTTGTATGAAAGCTGACCCACTCTTCTAGTTTAGGGCACACGAAGCGCATATTATTCCTCTCGAGGATCGACTTCGAGTATCCAACGATCTCTCTCGTCGGGGTCAATCCATCGCCCTTTAAAGGTGGCGCCACCGTTTGGATTTCTTTCTCTGGTAAATTCGACGTTGCCGGGAGGGTAAGTTCTCCTCCGATACTCGTACGTTCCGACAGTGTTTCGTGACGTCCCACCTAAGGTCAAATCGTGGAGTACTTCATTGACAGTCAACAGGTCGAACCAAAATTTTCTGTCCTGGCCCTGCTTGATAGCTGGGGAGACCCTCTGTGCACCATCGATATAACCTGGCAACTCGATGCGCGAAAGGCAAAGAACGATGGAGGGGGAGATGATGAAACACATGATGCAGCAGCTACAGATGGGCAAGAAATCCATGTCGCAGTCCCCGATGATGAAGGGGATGAGGGGCATGAACGAACAATCGGCGGGTGCCCACAAAGCACATCAAGAAGAACAGAAATGATTGCTGAGCACCGCAACGGCCCGCCGAGCAATGTCCACGCCAACCAGGCTGGAAATGCCGGAGACTGCACATCCGGCGCACATTCCAGCCTGCCTTGGCGGCGGTTAGGGCGGTTCTTTGCCGCCACGGTATTGACGGGTTTTGTTTTGAACGAAATCTGGGAAATAGCGCAGATGTTCGCCTACGTCGATACGGTGGGTCGTTCCTGGACGAGCTCGCTAGATCTTTGCACGTGGGCCGCGGTAGGTGATGTGGAAATAATCCTTGGCATTTACGCAGCGGGCGCGCTGGGAATTTCAACACATACTCTCTGCTATCCGCGAGGGACGGTAGCATGAAGAGGCAAGACGTGATCTGGATGATTGACCTGGCACTCTAGGCTTCATGCTCATAGGTGTGTGGAGACGTCCCGGGGACTTTGACCCATCCGGATTCTTTCAATGCTTGCTCAAGACACATGCTAAATCGCTTCCGCCTAGTTGCGACAGTCTGCTGTGATACGCCATGTGGTATGATTTTCTCAATCAGTACCCGAACACGGGCGTCGCGCCAATGCAGTCGTTCATTAGCCCTTCGTCCCTTTATCAGTTGAACGACATCCACCACTAAGGGAGCCATGTTTAACCTCTGTTGTCGTGCCCTTTTCAACCGTTTGCCGCCGGGCGTACATGACGCTGTCTGGGTCTCGACATTAATATTCCAGGTCTGAATCTCGGCATAGACGGATCCCTTCACAGTTCCACCATGTCGTTCAATATCGAAGGATAATAAAGGCGGGTTCCACCTTATTTGTTCCATCCTATCTAGCTTCGCAGATGTCATTCCATGCGTATCCTCTATCATCAATGCATTCCAGCATCGGGTGAGTAGATCAGCCAGTTCTTCCCACTCGGAAACAATGCCCGGGGCTATCCGATTTAAAAACCTACGCAGATCCGTACAGTTTTGATTAGTCATAGGAACACCTTTTATCTGAAGCAAGAGATGCTGCTTCTTCGAAATGATGCGGTACGCTATGTCCTCTATGGTTAAGGTGTCAAGCAGGGGTGGTGACGTCCTCCCGAAAAACTGGGCCAGCCAAAACTGGAACAATCGGCTAGCCTATAGCCCTCCAACCAGGGAGGGTTACCATGAAGAAGAGCAAGTTTTCCGAGGAGCAGATCGCGACGCGGGCGCTCAACCTCAATTCGGAAGTACGGGAAGGGTTTTACTCTCGGTTCGCTCCCGGTTCCAGATCCAACTCAATCACACTCCCTCATGGGGCTAGGTCCGGCAGTCGCGTGAGGCCAAGGAGTGGATTGCCACTCACGTCTTGAAGCGCTGAACCGCTTCCATGGGAAGCCTCCGGCCCTCCGGGAGCTTTCCTCTCAATTGAAACAGATGAAGAAAGACAAATTGGTGCTGCGTCTTATAACGTTTGGGCTTCTTCGCCGCTTACTTGTCGATCATTTCGGTAGCCATGCGGTAGCAGGACTCCCTAACCTCGTATTTTCTCAAGCGATTGTCAGCCGCAGCAAACTAACAAACCGCAGGTCATCACAGCGATTGAGTCAGTGCGTTGCGCCATAACGACAACAATCCCGGAGGCTTGTCATCAGTTCAGGGTAGTCAGAAACTCTTTCGCGTTCGTCAGAACAGGGAATTAACAGGGAACGACTTACATCGAGGGCGGTTTTGCAATTGATGGTAGGTCTCCCACTGATTGCCCTTTCACGTCATTGGCGACGTGAGCAAGAGGAAGAACAAATGGATCTTGCCCGATTCCACCGGCAGTTCTTTTTCCGCTACCCCCACGAGGTCACAGGACAAGGATCAGCCATAATGTGGGCCGAGGGCCCTTAGTCTCTGCTCGCGGAGAGGAATTTGATTTCAAAGCTTCGTCTTTCTTAGAAGTTGGTTCAACATCGCAAGAGCCCACTCGACGGGTGACGCGCAGAAGCTCGCAGTAGACAATCGAGATAAGGTTGCGAGTGGCATGACTCCCGCGCAGGTGGCTGAAGCGCAGCGGTTGGCGCAACAGTGTCAGGCACAGCAGTTTACCGAGTCAATCTGGACCAAAACCGCCCTAGCCAGGCACACATGCCCTAGGAGGAGAAAAACAACTCGGACTGAGAAATCATTTCTGCCGGACGATGTTGATGGGCTACACCGTGACGCTGTTACCGTTCTCTTTCACGAGGACGCGACGAACCGTGCCGAACTCACCATCCGATAATCTATAAAAAGTCACAGGTGTCCCGTTTGTGCGACATGCACTCAGCATTACCCCAAAAATATCTACCTCAAATTATCAATCCTCTATGAACATCTCTGGTAACAAGAGAAGAGGCACACAAGTTGCTGCGTAAACCAATATAAAGGATGTGACCCTCCCCTGATTTCATAGACACCTCCATAAGTGGGAGAATCATGAAATTGGAGGGCATCATGCCAGACACAACGCGACGTCAGTTTACCGACGCATTCAAGTCCGAGGCGGTCCGGCTCACGC
>JBKJZK010000050.1:0-1219 GCA_046715215.1 Nitrospiraceae bacterium | reverse complement strand
CCACGAGCCAGCCTTTCCAGCGCCACAAGAGGTCGACCAGATGACCGATCGGCATCTTGAGCGCCCAGGGAATGCCGGCCCAAAATCCCAGAGCAGCGAGGAAGGATGCGGAGAGGCCTAGGTAGTCTTTGACAAAGAAGGTGCCGACGATGCCGGTGAGGCCGGAAATCCCGTAGGCCATGTAGACCATGAGCGGCGGCAGATAGGAGAGCCGCATCTCACGGCCGAGGGAAAGAATGTTGCGGTCGATCCAGAGAACGAAACGTGTGAACATTTCTATGGCACGACCCTGGTGGTCTGGCGGCGCTCGACTAACGCCTGCAGCTGTGCGCGCATCTCGTCAGCCGGCAAGTGCGTTCGTTCCCCATGCCCAGCTAGCACCCATTCGAAACGGTAGTCGAGGAGTTTCTTGATGGAGTCCACCAGTACATGCTTCCTCCAAACCAGCCGGCTCGGAGCACCGAGCCTCTTCTGCGCGGAATCCCACCAGAGATGATCCCCTGTGAAGAGAAACCGGTTCTTGTAGAGCAAGGCCATACTGCCTGCCGTGTGGCCCGGCACAGGAATGACCTGCAGCTGCGGCATGACTTGTATACTGTCAGCCCCCTCAATGATCCATTCCGCATCCGGAGCCGCCTCGACGTCCGCCCGATGAATTATCCGTTTTGCGCCGAAGTGGGCGGCATACTTCTCTGAATCGGCCACATCGTCTTTATGCGTGAGGAAGATGTACGCGATGCCGCCCTTTTGTTCGAAGGCCCCGACGAGATGTTTGAGATAACGCGGTGAATCAATGAGCCAGTTGCCGTCCGGATGCTCGATGAGGAAGCTATTCGCTCCGAAGGACTTCTCCGAGTTGAAGCCACAATAATAGACGCCGCCCTCCAGATGGAGCGGGAAGCTCGCCATGGCTTCCTGCATCCGCAACTTGTTGTTGTGTTCGGTGCCAATCGAGCCGACCGGACAGGCGAGGAGCGCTTGATAGGCCTCCTGAATATGCCCCTCATCGGTCGGCTGTTGGGTGACCGCCGAGAACTCACCGACTTCCTCAAAGCTCGTCGGCGCTAACTGGCGACAAGTATCACAATTGATGCAGGTCCCATCGACAAAAAAATTGCCTGCAACATTGGAGTCGAGTCGTTTTTTCTCGTCAGCCATGGCGCCACCCCTATACGTCGATGCCTAACAGGATGCTGAAAAATCTGCCGGAGGCGTTCTC
>JBKJZK010000049.1:0-5295 GCA_046715215.1 Nitrospiraceae bacterium | reverse complement strand
TGAGGTCGCCGATGGTCTTGTCGTTGTTTGCCGAAATCGTCCCGACTTGGGAGATCTCAGTCTTGTTCTGGCAGGGCTTGCTGAGCTTCTTCAGTTCAGTGATCACCACTTCGACCGCCTTGTTGATCCCTCGCTGGATTTCCATCGGGTTCGCACCGGCGGTGATGTTCTTCGCGCCTTCGCGATAGATGGCTTGCGCGAGTACCGTCGCGGTCGTGGTTCCATCGCCTGCCGTGTCGCTGGTCTTGCTGGCGACTTCGCGCACGAGCTGGGCGCCCATGTTCTCGTACGGGTTCTTGAGTTCGACTTCTTTGGCCACGGTCACGCCGTCCTTGGTGATCGTCGGGGCGCCGAACTTCTTGTCGAGAATCGCGTTGCGGCCCTTCGGACCGAGTGTTGCCTTCACGGCGTCGGCGAGTTGGTTCACCCCTCTGAGGATGGACGCGCGTGCGGCGTCACCGTACATAAGTTGCTTTGCCATAGTCTTTCCCCCTTAATCGTGGTCGTAAATGTGTGTAGGATAATGGTGATTAGCTGGTGAAGACTCCGAGGATGTCTTCTTCCTTGAGGATCAAGCAGTCCTCGTCTTCGATCTTGAGCTTGCTGCCGGAGTACTTGTCGAAGAGAACCTGGTCGCCGACTTTCACATTCTCAACCTTCTTGCCGACGGCTTGGGCAATGCCTCGTTGCGGCTTCTCTTTTGCGCTGTCCGGCACGTAAATCCCGCCGGAGGTCCGGTCCAATTCCTCGGTGTAGGTGACGAATACCCGATCACCCAGAGGCTGGAACCCCTTGGCTAAGTCCTTCTTCTCTGTCTTCTCCTTGGCTGCAGTGCTCATAACTTTACCCTCCTCGTGAAGTTAACTCTGTGAAATATCGACAATGTAGAACAGGTTCGAACTCGATGGCGTAACGGTGGTACTCCAGAACGAGCAGAAGTCCTGATCCGCCGAACACGGGAATGGAGATAGCCTCTGGTTTGCCCAAGTCAAGGGGGAGAAATGAGGAAATTCCTCCACGCCCTCAGAAATAGGAACAGGGGAGCATAACCCATTGAGAATGGGATATTCTAGCCGGATGCTGAAAAAATCCTCCAGCGGTATATAGGAAGATTCAGGGTAAGGTTGAGATGAAGAAAGGCGATCTTCGCTCAACCTTGACCTCGACCTCAGCCTAATCTGCGCGCTGCGGCCTTGCTTGGGAAAAAGCGCGTCTAGCAGGATGCTGACTTTTTCAGTGGGGACGTGGGGATCGGCGACATCAGATCCGCAAGTTGTCGAAATCTTTGATGTCTTTCTTAATGTATTCGCGCAAGCGCTTGATGATGCGGGCTTCCAGTTGCCTAGTTCGCTCTTTGCTGATGGAGTATTTGGCGCCGAGGTCGTCCAGGGTTAGAGGGGTTTCTGAAAGAATCCGGTTTCTCAAGATATCTTCGTCTCGTTCGTCGAGTGTTTTGATGAATTCGGCGAGTTTGGTACGGAAGAGTGTCTGTAATTGGGTTTGTGCAAGCTGCTCGTCCGCCGGAACCTGCTGGGAGGGAAGCACATCTAGAAGGCTTCCTTCATGGTCCTCGCCGATCGGCTGGTCCAGCGAGAGCTCCCAGTTGCCCAGCCGCTGCCCCATCTCGATGACGTCCCGCTCCCTTACGTTCAAGCGGTCGGCGAGCAACTTCGTGTCTGGAGCGAACCCCTCCCGTTCGAGCTTCGCCTTCTCTTTTTTGAGATTGTAGAATAGCTTCCGTTGGTCTTGGGTCGTCCCAATCTTGACCAGGCGGTAGGTGTTCAGTAAATAGCGAAGGATATAGGCCCGCGACCACCAGGCGGCATAGGCGTAAAAGCGCACGTTCTTCGACGGGTCGAACTTCTTGATGGCATGCATCAGTCCGACGTTACCTTCTTGAATGAGATCCATGTGGTCGGCGCCGGTGTGGAGATATTCTGCGGCAATCGAGATGGACACACGCAGGTTGGCCATGATGAGCTTCACGGCGGCGTCGCGGTTGCCCTGGACTTTATATTCATGGAACAGGCGCAGCTCTTCTTCTTTGGAGAGATAGGGATGGAGACGGACCTCGGCCAAATATTGCTGGAGCGCCGTGACCGGCACCACGGCTGTGGTATCGGAGGTGTGAGGATTTTCCAGGGCTGCAAGGGGAGGTACTTCTAGAGGCGGACTGCTCTCGGCGATCTCCTCTTCGGACGGGTCCAAGACCTCCGGTTCGATCGGTTCTTCGTCGAGATCCTTCTTGCGCGGACTCATGACGGTCGAGATTATCATAAGAACCTCTAGCCTGGGTGCTGAAAAATCCGCCGAATTTACGGGAAGGTTTATGCTGATGTTTAGGTTTAGGCTAATGCTAAGGTTGAGAAGAAGAAAGTCGATCTTCGCTCAACCTTGACCTCGACCTCAGCCTATCCGCCGGCTGCGGCCTTGCTTCCTCGTTCCCTTGCGCGAATGAAACTCTGTCCCCTATAGTGATTGGCTCTTTAACAGGGAGTGAAACTATTTTTGCCTCGGTGGGGTTCGGCGAATGGGAGGTTCGTGATGATTGCCGGTTAGCCCACAGATGCTCAAAAGTCCAGACTTCTCATCCGCCCAACCCTGGCGGTTATTTCACCTCCCGGCCTGAGTCTTCCAAGACAGACTCTTTGCCCTGGGACGCCCCTTGTCCCTAGCGCGGCCGCAGCGAGCGAGGAGGCGAGGAAGTACAAACCGCACTTTGTGTGGGCCGTTCGCCCTTGCAATGGATCTTGGCGAACGGAAAAGCCCCCCAGCGCTTCCGACCTCCGAGAATCTCATTCGGTATGTCGAGTCTCTGAGCGATGCGAGAACAAAGCTGGCGGACTTTTTCAGCATCCTGCTCGATGGAGAAAATGTGATGACGGATATATTTCTTGCGTTAACACGCGGGCATTGGCCGAGCGTGATCGGCGCCTGGCTCCATCTTACCGTCAGTTTTATGGCGTGGCTGCTGATGGGTGCGCTGAGTCTGACCCTCGCGCAGGACCTCCAACTCAGCCAGACCGACACGGCTCTCTTGGTGGCGATCCCACTGCTGAGCGGCGCGTTGCTTCGCATTGTGGCGGGGTGGAGCAGCGATTGGTATGGGGCGAAACCAACGGGGACACTCATTCTGGTGGGCGAGTTGGCGGTCGTCTTATGGGGGTGGCTGGGCGTCCATAGTTATGCCGAGTTGCTGCTGGTTGCCGCCTTGCTCGGTGTCGGCGGGGCAAGCTTCGCGGTGACCTTACCGCTGGCGGGCCGTACGTATCCAGCCGCCCATCAAGGTTGGGTGTTGGGAATCGTCGCGTCAGGCAATGTCGGCACCGTGCTGATTCTCTTTCTTGCGCCACGCCTTGCGGCCACGGGCGGATGGCACGATGTGTTTGGGTGGATGGTTCTGCCGATTGTCATTGCCTTGGCGGTCTTTATGTTCTTCGTGCGTGACGATCGGCGGAGTCGGCGAGCCGAGCGCGATACGCACTGGTGGCACAACGTGGCGGTGATGATTCGTCAGCCGAAAGCCTATTGGCTCTGCGGGCTTTATGCAGTGACGTTCGGCGGGTTCGTCGGATTCTGCAGCATTCTTCCGCTCTTTTTCCACGAGCAGTACCATGTGGACGGTATCGCCGCCGGCTCGATTGCCGCCCTGTGTGGACTGGTGGGCAGTCTCATCCGTCCATTTGGAGGCTACGCAGCCGACCGGATCGGCGGTCTGCGAATGCTCATGCTTGCATTGCCCCTTATCATGGGGGTCGTCGCGGCGCTTGGCGAATTCGCCGATATCAGCGTCGCCGTTGTGCTGACTGTGGCGGCCGTGGGAGCCATGGGGGTCGGCAACGGCGTGATTTTGCAACTGGCCTCGGAATGGTTTCCTAAACAGATTGGTCTCGCGTCGGGGATCGTCGGGGCGGCCGGAGGGATCGGCGGCTTTCTTTTGCCCCTCTGGTTGGGGACGCTGAAAGAGGTGACCGGTTCCTATCGGACCGGGTTGTGGGCGTTTGCTGTGGCTACGGGCATTGCCTGGAGCACGGTGCTGCTGGCAGAACGACGTGCACGCTTAACCCGCATGATGCATGAAGCTTCTGCTGCAAGCGCGGATACGCGGCTGTGACGGGCCGTCTCGCCGTTTAGCCCTTCGAATAGTCAATCCCATGGAAGCACCGAGCCGTTTTTCCCGTTGATAGTGAGGGGCCAAAAAAACAATGTTAAATGTTCAATGTTAAATGATAAATTGGTCATCCGTTGAATTACAGTAACCATTGAACATTAAAGTTATGGCTTCTCCCTTTCACAGCATCGAAGACGCAATTCGGGACGTCAAGAAGGGGAAATTCATCATCCTCGTCGATGACGAAGATCGTGAGAACGAAGGCGATCTCGTCATAGCCGCCGAGGCCGTCACGCCCCAGGCCGTCAACTTCATGGCCAAACATGGCCGTGGGTTGATCTGTCTCGCCCTGACTCCCCAGCGAGTCGAAGAACTCCACCTCCCTCAGCAGGCGGTTGAGAACACCGCTACCTTCGGCACAGCCTTCACCGTGTCCATCGATGCGCGGAAAGATATTACGACGGGAATCTCTGCGGCGGATCGGGCCACGACGATTCATGTGGCGATCGATCCGAAGTCCAAGCCCGGCGACCTGGCGCGCCCCGGCCATATTTTCCCCTTGAAGGCACAGCAAGGCGGCGTGTTGAAGCGCGCGGGACAGACAGAAGGCTCCGTCGATCTGGCGCGATTGGCCGGGCTCACTCCCGCCGGCGTGATCTGCGAAATCATGAACGAGGACGGCACCATGGCGCGCGTGCCGGAACTGACGAAGTTTGCCAAAGTGCGCAAGCTGAAGATGGTCACGATCAAGGCGCTCATCGAATATCGCATGCAGCGCGAGACGTTTGTGCGTCGGATGGCCAGTGCGCGGCTGCCGACGATGTTCGGTGATTTTGAGGCGGTGGCGTTCGAAAACGAAATCGACGGCATCACGCACATTGCTTTGGTGAAAGGGCGCGTGGACGGAGGAGGTCCCACCCTGGTGCGGGTGCACTCGGGCTGTTTGACTGCCGATGCGCTAGGATCGTTGCGGTGCGACTGTCGAGACCAACTCCATAAGGCGATGGAAGTAATTCAAAAGGAAGGGCGCGGGGTCCTGCTCTACCTCAATCAAGAAGGGCGCGGCATCGGCCTGCTCAACAAGATCAGGGCCTATGGGTTGCAAGACGAGGGCAGCGATACGGTCGAGGCGAATTTGAAGTTGGGATTTAAGGCGGACCTGCGCGATTACGGAGTGGGGGCGC
>JBKJZK010000048.1:0-4357 GCA_046715215.1 Nitrospiraceae bacterium | reverse complement strand
ATTATGCCATTGCCGAAGCGCCCGAGATTTTTTGTGTCGAACGCCGGCGCGTGGAAGAGTTCAACACGATCTTCTCGAATCCCTCCGACAACCGCTCGCCCTTTCTGCAAGAGATCGAACCGCTTCTGGACTACCCACATCGGTTTCTCGTCATCGAAGGAACGCTGCAGTCCAGCAAAGGCGGCGGGCGGCTCGGCCAATATCACAAGAACGGCATGATGGATTTCTTGGATGCCCTGACGGCGCGATACGGGATCCAGATCATTTATTCGGATAGCCGGGAAGAGGCGGAAGAACGAGTCGCCAATCTTGCAGCCCTGCACTATGCCTACCACTTTGCCGAGCAACAGGGACTCGGCCGCTGCCTCACGGAGAATGATTTGTAAGGGCTGATGGCGGGAGAGAAGAGCTTATGGCTGATCCCTAATGGCTTATAGCCCGAGGCAAAAAATCCTATTTGTTTCTGCCTCCTGCTATCGGCCATAAGCCATACGCTATGTGCTCTTGCTCCTTTATCGACTCATTCCAAATCCGACCTGCCGCCATGCTTCGTAGATGAGCACCGCCACTGTGTTGGAAAGATTGAGACTCCGGTTTCCAGGGACCATGGGGACGCGGATTCGCCGCTGCTCGGCGACGCTCTCAAGAATCTCAGCCGGTAACCCGCGGCTCTCCGGACCAAACACAAAGACATCGCCCTCGGCATAATCGACCAAATCGTACCGTTGGGTGCCTTTGGTCGAGACGGCAAACGAGCGGCGATCCTTGAAGCGCTCCGCGCAATCGGTCCAGCTTTCGTGAACCGTGATCGTGGCAAATTCGTGATAGTCCAATCCGGCGCGCACTAATTGCTTGTCCTCCAGAGAGAATCCCAGCGGCTTCACGAGATAAAGCCTTGCGCCCGTATTGGCGCAGAGACGGATGATGTTGCCGGTGTTCGGGGGAATTTCCGGTTGATACAGAATGACGTCGAACATGACGAGGATCGGAGCCTATGGCTGATGGCCTATGGACTATAGCACGAACAAAAAGAATCCTGATCGTTTGTACCATCGGCTGGTTGCTCTTGTTTGGGCAATACGCTATCAGCCCTATGCCCGCTCTTCAAGTTTCGGATGCAGTGGTTCATTTCACCATCCCATGGCTTCTTGGTATATTGACTGCGCAAAGAATGGCTATATGTTCGTGAATAGATATTTGCGATTCCCCATGCAAAGCACTTCCTCTCAGCCACGATATCACTCCATCGCCATGCTCCTCGGCGTGCCACTGGTGTTGACGTTGACGATGGGTCCCTTCGCGCTCGCGGAGGATCCATCGTCACGTTCAGAGGAGCAAGTCGCCGAACATGCGAAAGCGGTGTGGGAGAGTGGTGCAATCAACCCTGCGATCGAGATCCTTGACCAAGGAATTCAAGACTATCCTCACGCACTCACGCTCCAGAAATTACGCGCCGATATTCTCACCACATCCCGAGGCCCCCGAGAAGCGGTTGAGGCCTATGAGACGGTTCTTGCCAGGACACCAACCGCGTTGGATGTCCGATGGGCCAAGTGGAGTGTGTTGACGCGGTCGGGACAGGGGGAGGAGTCGATCGCCGAATTGGGCCGCATCGCAGGGATCGATGTTCAGAATCCCTTGATTCATCTGCGGCTAGCGCAGGAACTCCGAAAACTCGATCGCCTTGAGGAATCGCTCGAATCGTATAAGAAGGCCGTGGAACTCGTTCCGGATATGCTCGGCTGGCGATTGTCGTTGGCACGGGCACGGTTTGATGTCCTGGACTATGAAGGTGCGGAGAGTGACGTGCACAACGTGTTGAACAAGATCCCCCCCGATTCTCCGCTGAAACTCCCTGCCAGGAATCTACTCGCACAAGTGAATGGAAACTCCATCGATCGAGGCCGGCGCTTCGACCCCGTTCTGACTCGAGACATGACCGGGGCACAGCGTAAGGAATGGGCGTCCATTCGCGCGGAGGCATGGAGACTCTTCTCTACGGGCCGATATCAGGAGGCCGAGCCGATCTATCGAAGACTGCTGACCCTCAATCCCAATGATCCCCTAGCCAATTATCAATTCGGACTGACGCTCTTCCAGCTGGGCCGGTGCAAGGACGCGCTGGCCGTGTTTGGGAATATGTCCAACCTTGATCCCAGCGACGAAGACTATGCTGATACAGTGTTTCGGATGGGCCAATGTCTCGTGGAGTTGGAACAGTGGGAAGACGCGTTCGTCCATTTTCAAACCCTCTATGACGCGGCCGTTGAATTTGAGAAGAACAACAAGAATGTTCAGCTTCCACCGGACACCCGTGTATTGGATAAAAAGAAAATTGCGCGGTGGCTCGAGAAGGTGCGTCCCCATGTTCCCGAATTGGCCAAGCTGAAGGCTGATGAGGCAACGAACCGCGTCCCCTCCGGCGATTCGTCTCCTGCCGCAGTCCTTTCGAAGGAAGACCTGTATGCAAGTGCTACCGAGCGGTTTAAACCGCAACAACCGCTTGACCAGCGGGCGTCGCTCATGGGCAGGGACGCCGATTTTAGTTGGTTTCGATTTGTCATCCCGGCGGGTAAGGTCGTGCGGGATGATTTTCCCACCGGCGCCCATGAATTTATTCCGCTGAACCCGGGGGACAGCTTTCCCACCACACAGACAGAGATCTACTTGGTCTTTGGACTGGTGTCGGCCTCATTTGATGCGGTGCCCCTCACAGCACACTGTTTTTTGGAAACATCCGAGATGACCGGAGAGCAACGCGCCCTCGCACAAGACCACGTCATGACGACCATGAATGACCAGTCCGGATATTTTATGTTAACCCCTCCCAAAACCGGATGGACCGCCGGCCTCTACCATTGTGGGTTGTTCGCAGGAGACCGGACATCCGCAGATACCCTTGTGGATGAAGTCAGGTTCCGTATCATTGCGCCACGCCGGTCGTCGTCACTCATGCGGCACGAATGAGCACTTAGCTCGTGAAACGTGAAGCGTATCTCGCAAGATAATTGACGATGGATCCATTGCACCATTGACTGAAGGATTGATGATTTGTGCATTGAATCATTGTTTCATTTGAAGGCTCCGCTAATCGTCAATGACCCAATGAATACATCGTCAATTCCTCAGACAATGAATCAATACATGCATCGGCTGACCGGACTTGCTGGGCGGGTGGTGGGAGCACCGGAGGAGCGGCTCCTCACGAGGGCGACGAGGGAGATGCCACTGACTTGGTTGACCAAAGCCACTGGACTGCGCGAAGCACCACGAAGGCCGCACAGGATGGTAGCCAAATCCATATAACTTCGCTGGCCAGAATCCGAACACCGTATGCGCTGAAAAATTCACTGACGCCGATTGGAGACACAAGGACCGGGCGCACGGGGAAGAAATATCTCGTCGTATCAAATGGAGAGAAAAACGCCACGCCCAACCCTCCATTCGTCATGGCATCAAGCATGCCATGTGAAGCGGTGCAGAAAAAGAAATAGAGAAATAGCCCCGTCATCGCTACCGCCGGCTTGCCCCGATACCACAAAGCCACAAGACTCCCAGCTAACAGCGCCGCAAACACGACCGAGTGCGTCAGCCCACGATGACCCCACACATCACCGTACTGAATGCCAAAGGAAAACCCGAGCACATCCAGATCCGGCACGACCGAACATAGCGCGCCCAAGAATAACTCACGCCAACCCAGTTCCTTGTTCTGACAGACCTTCCCCATCGCCAGAGCGACAATGGCATGGGAAAATGCAGACGCCATTCAAGACCTCTTACTGCGATCCAGACGCCGCGAAACCCTACGCTCGGAAAACAGGCGCGTCAAGAAGGCGGGCGATGGAGAGAGGGGCTGATGGCGAATGGCAGGAGAGAATCGCTTATGGCTGATGGCCTATGACCTGCTCACAAAAACAGGGCTTTCTTTGTTCGTGCTATCGGCTCTTCTATTCTCGGACGCGGCGGGTGGCCGGCGGGGATTCGCATTTAGGCAAGACTCCCTGCCTCAGTCGTTTATCGTATAGACTTCTCCTTCCGTTCGCGCTAGCTTTGGCGTTCTGAACAGATACCACTCACCTTTACCAAGGAGAAGGCCATGGTTCAACACATCGTGCTCACCATCCTGGTCGCCAGTACCCTCATTATGCCGGCGATTACCACTGCGGGCGACAAGCCGTCTAAGAAGGGTGCAACCGTCAAAGAAGTAAAAGCGATGTCCGAGAAGGACCAGACGTCGCTTGCGTTCAGCGCAGCACCGGCGCACATCGCGAAAGAGGCTGGAATCATGATTTACGGCGCCGATGGCAAGCTGACCGAGACCAAGAAAAGCGCCAACGGCTTTACCTGCATCCCG
>JBKJZK010000047.1:0-36998 GCA_046715215.1 Nitrospiraceae bacterium | reverse complement strand
TGTTGGGACTCGTACAAATGGGTGTGCTGGAATTGCACACATGGGGCGCCATTCGCGATCGACTCGACCGGCCGGACCGGCTCACGTTCGATTTAGACCCTGATCCCTCCGTCCCATGGAACCAGGTCATCGAGGCCGCGCAGTTGACGAGAACTCTCCTGGAAGAATTGGGGCTGGTCAGTTTCGTCAAGACGACCGGCGGCAAGGGGCTGCATGTCGTCACGCCGATCCAACGGACCCACAGTTGGGACGAGGCGAAGGCCTTCTCTAAATCAGTGGCTGAACATCTGGTGAGGACGATTCCGCAACGGTTCACTGCAAATATGGCGAAACGGGTCAGGAAGGGAAAAATCTTCATTGACTATCTGCGCAATGCGCGCGGCGCAACCGCAATTGCCGCCTATTCGACCAGGGCCAAACCCGGCGCGCCGGTGTCCGTGCCGCTGGCCTGGGACGAACTCTCGGCGAAGCTGAAGTCCGATCACTTCACCGTTGCCACTGTGCCGAAGCGACTTCGAGGCCTGCGCGACGATCCTTGGACCGGGTATGATCGGATCAAGCAGCGGCTGACAGACCGGATGGCCGAGCGGTTGCGAGCGGCGTAACGAATCAGGGAGTCTGCTGTTGCAATCGCTGATCCGCTGCGCTTGCGCGTGAAGCGTCAGCCGGTGCATGAATTGATTCATTGAGGAATTGACGATGTATTCATTGGGTCATTGACGAATTGCGGAGCCTTCCAATGCAACCAAGATTCCATGCACCCATCTGCAATTCTTCAGTCAATGGTGCATTGGATCGATCGCCCTATGAGATACGCTTCACAAGGAATCTATTGGGAGGAGATCACATGAAAGTCGCGATCAACGGACTGGGGCGAATCGGGCGGGCGACGTTCAAAATCTTGGCGACGACACCGGGGTTGGAGGTCGTCGCCATGAACGATACGATCCCCGCCGACAATCTTGCCTATCTGCTCAATCACGATACGGTATATGGGCGCCATCCCATGCGGGTGAAAGTGGACGCCGGCGGGCTGACGATGGCCGATCGATCTTATCTGCTGCTTGCCGAACGAAATCCAGCGCGGCTGCCCTGGAATGACTTGGGGGTGGATCTTGTCTTTGAGTGCACCGGCGCGTTCAATCGGCGCGAGGATCTCTCCAAACATCTCGACGCGGGCGCGAAACGGGTCATTCTTTCGGCGCCCGCCAAAGACGAGGACATTCCGACAGTCGTGTATGGAGTGAATGTCTACGACGAGCACGACGGCCCGATTGTGTCGTGCGCGAGCTGCACGACCAACTGCGTCGCACCGGTCGTCGAAATTATCGGCCGGTACCTGGGACTGGAGAAGGCGGTGATGAATACCATCCATGCGTACACGGCCAGCCAGGCGATCGTCGATAAGTCCAATAAGAATATGCGCCGTGGCCGTGCCGGGGCGTCCAATCTGGTTCCTTCTACCACCGGGGCTGCTCGCGCCACTATAAGAGTGCTTCCTCAACTACAGGGAAAATTTGACGGCACGGCAGTGCGGGCTCCGGTTCCTGTGTGCTCGATTTCGGATATCGTGATGGTCACGGAACGAGAGACCACGGCTGCGGAGGTCAATGCGCTGTTTCTCCAAGAAGCCCGAAGCGATCGGTACAACGGAGTGGTGGGGGTGACTGAAGATCCCGTTGTGTCGTCGGATATCATTCAGGATCCGAGGGCGTCGATCATCGACCGGGAAATGACGCAGGTCGTCGGCGGCAATCTGGTGAAGGTGATGAGTTGGTACGATAACGAGTGGGGATATGCGAACCAGATGGTGCGTCAGGCGATAAGTATGGCGCAGATTGTCCCGGTAGAACCGGTGCTGGCCTCCGGCGCTATGAGAAAAGAGACCTAAAACGCGTTCCTCGTAATGCGTATCTCGTCGTTCGTCTCTCGTCAGCAAGTTTCAGAATCTGTTGATCTGTCGATCTGTCGATCTGATGAATGGGCCGAATCCTATGACTCACCAGATCGTCAGATCATTAGATCAACAGATACGGTGTTCCCACGTGTCACGTCTAACGATTCACGCCGCAGCCCGCTCCCGTGCCTTACGCGGCGTCCTGCCGACGCGGGAGCCGCATGAATCCCGCCCTTTTTTTGACGTGGTTGATCGGCCCGGCTTGGGCTAAGACAGGGGTGCCGGCCGATACGGCGGTGATCCGTTCGTAGAGCGTAAGGTAATCTTCCACCATGCGCTCTACGGTGAAGCGTTCTTCGAATGCCTCTCGACAATGCTGCCGCGAGATCAGCGGTACTCGCTCAATTGCGCTGACCATCTCATCCAGGTTGTCGCATACAAATCCGGTCACGCCGTCATCGATAATTTCCGGGATCGATCCGCGCCGATACGCCAGGACGGGCGTGCCGCAAGCCAGCGACTCGATCAGCACAAGGCCGAAGGGTTCCGGCCAATCGTAAGGGCAAAGCACGGCGGCGGCATCGCCCAAGAAATCGCTTTTTTCGGCATCGGTAATTTCGCCGACATATTCGATCAACGGGTGATCGAGCAACCGCTCGATCTGCCCCTCGAAGTAGACCCGATCGGCCGGATCCACTTTTGCGGCGATGCGCAGCGGCATTCCGACGCGTTTGGCGATTTCGATGGCATGGTCCGGGCGTTTTTCGGGAGAGATCCGTCCCAGGAACGCGAGATATGACCCAGGATGGGGATGAAAGGAGTACAGATTTTTCGGAAGTCCATGATACACGGTGCCCTGCCAATTGGCATCGGGCAGTGGGGTTCGTTGGGCATCCGAAATCGACACCACCGACATGTCGGCATATTCCTCGAAGAGGGGGCCGAGTTCGGGAAGATCGAGCCGGCCATGCAGCGTAGTCAGCGCCGGAGTCGCGCAGCGCCGGCTTATCGGAAAGCTGAGAAAGTCCAAGTGCGAGTGAATGATGTCGAATTGGGCCGCATCCCTACCGAAGGCCTTTTCCATCATCAGGACCACCGGCGCATCGCGGTTTACCGGCCCTTCCGCCTGCAGGTGAAGCGCACTCGGACAGGCCGCTTGGAGTCGAGCCGCAGTCCTCGAGTCACCACTGGCGAACAAGGTGACATCATGGCCTAGGCGGACCAATTCCTCCGTGAGGTAGGACACAATGCGTTCTGTGCCGCCATATAAC
The DNA here is from genome assembly GCA_046715215.1 of Nitrospiraceae bacterium. Lineage (GTDB taxonomy): Bacteria > Nitrospirota > Nitrospiria > Nitrospirales > Nitrospiraceae > Palsa-1315. The sequence continues at coordinate 33,830 of JBKJZK010000047.1, read as the reverse complement.
CGCGGCGGCACGCTTTCCCATAAGGGAGAAATTTGTGCAATTTTCATTAGTGCGACCCTTCCGTTTGTAGTGACACTTTGCACGTTACAGTATGCCAGCACTATGGCGAATAGCGGGCACCTTTCTAACTGGGGTGACCCCTAGTCAGTCGCAACGAGGCTCCCTGGAACTTGACCGGGAACCCCCTTGAAACGTGCTCAGGTCTCTACCCGATCAGGGATCCTTAGTTTTCCCCCTGCACATTCAGTGACCTTACGGATAGTGTGTCCCCTTGAATTGGAATACTCTGACGCTTGGATGCGATGGGACAAAGTTTCCGGCCGCAAGACTAGCGGGGTGCGGAAAATAATCTTGGCACGCGAAACTTCGAGAGTTCGCATGTTCTGGGTCAAAGGGAAAATACTTTCGGAGGGTGCTCAAAAAGGCCGTCCAGCAAGGCCCAGCGAGGGAAGCTGGCGGATTTTTTCAGGACCCTGCTAGAAGCGAGTCGGCGTCATGCGGGAAGAGGCGGTGCGGTTACTTCATTGAGTCGATAGCGATAGATCGACCCGATCGGAGTTGCGGAGCCGCGGAAGCTGAGAGCGGAAATGGGTTCGGAATTGGAAGCACGTCCAAAACCGAAGGGGGCGAAGCCTTGCTGGATCAAATTGGTACTGACAAGCGAAGTTTGATCAATCATGACGTAGCGTGCCCGGCTGAGCAGGAGCATTGGTATGCCTTGTGGACGCACAGCCATTGTGAACAACTCGTGCGCGACCAACTGGCCGTCAAGGGATTCGAGACATTTTTCCCGAAGATCGCCATCTGGTCTCGCCGCGCGGGCGCGCGGCACCGCATTCTGACACCGATGTTTCCCAGTTATCTTTTTGTGCGCGACCAACTGACGGACCGCCGCTATGTTGAATTACTTGGCGCGCGAGGGCTGGTCTGCGTACTGAGCAGCGGGGAAGGTCGCCCGGCGGCCGTGCCGGACGTTGAAATCGATGCCATCCGCGCCCTGGTGCACTCCGACCTCCGGGCGGTACCGCATCCGTATCTGCATGCGGGCCAACGCGTGCGGATCACCGACGGACCGTTGGCGAATGTGGAAGGGATTCTGATCGATCGGCATGTCGGCAAGGGATTGCTTGTGCTGTCGGTGCATTTGTTCCAACGGAGCGTCGCGGTCGAAGTGAATTGCACATTGGCCGTGGCCGCGTGACGGAAGCCGGGCAAGCGTCCGTTCGCTCAGCAGGGGAAAAGGGTGACCATTTATGCGCGACGATTGGGGCATCGTCAGAGGGATCATCTTTGTGCTTGTGCTCCTGCCGGCCACCCTGTCGGCTCAGGTCATCCAAGGCATTCCGCGCTCGCCGATCGGGCCGACCGTCATGTCGGGCGACAGGGTTCCTGAAGATGTGTACATCATGCCCTGGATCGCGACCGGCGTGGTGTACGACGACAACGTGTTCTTTGCCCGTCAAGGACGGAAACAGGAGGACGTATTTCTTCGGGTGACGCCAGGCCTGCAGGCGAGCTATCAATCCACGCCGTTCACGATCGTCGGCAATTACCGCTTCGATTCGGAAGTGTACAGCAAGCTGGATCAGTTGAACACGGCGCAGCAGCGCCAATTCGGAACGGTGGAGACCCGCTGGCGTCCGTCGACCAGTTGGACGATCGGGAACACCGTTGGATACGCGCAGACGAATACGCCGTTCGAGTTGAACCTCCTGACCTCGGCGCAAACGACGCGCTTCCGCGTTGAGCGGTATTTCGTCAACCCCACGGCGGAATATCGGCTCGATCCGATGACGAAGCTGATCGGCCAATATGCGTACGCCAAGGATATCTTCCGTGAGGTGGACATCAGCTCTCACATTATCAACCTGACCGCAGAACGCAGAGTCGGCGCCCACGATACGCTGGGTCCCGCCTATGTCGGGCGGTATTTTACCTTCAGCGGCGGTGACGCCAGTTCGTTACAGTCACACGCCATGCTGCTGTCCTGGGGACATGACTTTTCAGCCGATACGCGATTGGACGTGCGGGCCGGCCCCCGCATCAGCAACGGTAATTTGGACGATCGGCCGGAAGCGTTTGTCGGCCTCCGACGGCGCATCCCCCAAGGAGAAGTTGGGCTGTCTTATATCAGCGCCGTCACGACGATCATCGGCACGGTCGGCGCCACGCAAACGGACAGTCTGACGATCAGCGCCTCGCATGAACCGATCAAACATCTCACCGTGACCGTCTCGCCCGCGGCGACGTGGATTAGAAACAGCTCGTTCAGTTCGACTATCTACACCGGGTACATTGAAGCGGCCTATCAATTGAATAAATACGTGACGGCAAAAGGATCGGCCTATGTCAGTTATCAGGAAGGAAACTTTCTGCCGACGGGCGGCGGCACCGGCGAGAACATTATCATTGCCCGCAATGTGTACTGGCTTCGGCTCGAGTTCACCTATCCGACACGGTGGGAATAACAGCCCACAGGGGAGGAGTACGATGATACCACGCATGTTCATCTATCTGGCTATCGGCTGTCTCGGCGCTTCGCCGTGCTTTGCGGCGGATCCGCCTTCGGTTTCGTCCAACTCGGGTTCCTCAAGCTCGGCCTCGCCCTCCGAGGCGGATCATTCGTTGACTCAAGCGCAGGAAGTCGGCGATTACCGGATCGGGCCGGAGGATGTGCTCGATATTTCCGTTTGGAACAACGTCGCCATCAGCCGGACCGTGCCGGTCAGGCCGGACGGAAAAATCTCCCTGCCGCTCGTCAACGACGTGCAGGCGGCCGGATTGACGCCGACGCAGCTGCGGAGTGTGCTGCTCAAGAAATTAGCCGAATATATACCGTCGCCGGAGGTGTCGGTCATCGTGCGCGAAGTGCACAGCTTCAAAGTGTCCGTGATCGGCGAAGTCAAAAAAACCGGCCGGCACGAACTCAAAGGACGTGCGACGGTCCTGGATATTCTGGCGATGGCAGAGGGTTTCGGCGAGTTTGCCGGGCGGGGCCGGATCGTCGTCCTTCGTCCCGAAGGCAAAACGATGCGGCAGATTCCGTTCAACTATAACAAAGTCGTGTCGAATAACGGCGCCTTGGAGAACTTCTTTCTACAGCCGGGCGACATCATCGTCGTGCCGTAGATTCGTGAAACGTGAATCGTCAAACGTGAAAGGTTTCTGAGAAAGAGCGGTCGGCAGCCCTACGTTTCACTTTTCACGTCTTTCACGATTAAGGAGAGAATGATGCAGGACACCGAAGCACGATCGGTAGTAAGTCTGGCGATCGAAGTGTGGGGCCGTCGCAAATGGCTGGGCATCTTGTTTTTTGCCGCGCCGATGGCCGCGGCACTGAGCATGGCGCTGTCCTTGCCCGACCTCTTCAGTTCCACTGCCACGGTGCTCGTCGAGCAGCAGCAGATTCCGGAAGGGTTCGTCAAATCGTCCGTAACAGGCGAAGCGGACACGCGCCTGCATATGATTCGCGAAAAGCTCTTGAACCGGGCCAGCCTTCTCGCGCTGGTGACCCGCTTCGATCTCTATCAGGAGCTTCGGAAACGGACGCACGATGAAGCCATCGCGGACCGGATGCGGCGTGACATCACGCTCGAAGTGAAGGAGTTGCAACGCCAGGTCTACGGGCGCGACAACACGTTCGGCTTCAAAGTGAGTTATCGTGGCCGGGACCCCGAGACGGTCGCGACGGTCGCCAACACGCTGGCGGCTCAATACGTCGAAGAAAATTTGCAAATGCGTAACCGGCAGGCGTCGGAGGCGACCACGCTGTTGAAGAAACAGCTCGACGACATCAAGCATCGGTACGACGAACAGGAGCGCGGTATTGCCGGATTCAAGCAGCGCCACATGGGGGAATTGCCCGAGCAGGTGGAAGTGAACTTATCGACCCTCGGACGGCTCAATCAGGAACTGGGCCTGAACAGCGAGCGCCAGATGCGGATCGTGGATCGGCGGGAGCGGTTGGGAAAGCAATTGTTCGACATTAATTCAGGCGGCACGGCGTCCACGGCGATGAGTCCCGACTCGCTGCCCTATCATCTTGAGAAGCTGCGCACCGAGCTGACCGAGTTGCAGACACGCGCGAGCGCGAAGCATCCGGACGTCCGCCGCGTGCAGGGAGAAATCGCGGCGATCGAAAAAGCGCTGGCCGAGACGACGCGGGAGGCCAAGCTTGATCCCGCCCAGGCCGCGGCAATACTGGCCAGCCCGGACGACATTAAGCACGCGCTGCGGGAGTCGGACCATGATTTAAAGAATTTGGGAGCGGAAGAGCAACGTTTGCGGCAGGAACTGGCGGCCTACCAGCGGCGGGTCGAACGGTCGCCGCAACACGCGCAGGAGTTTCAGCAGCTGGACCGCGACTACAAGATGACGCGAGATCTATATTCCTCCGTCCTGCAACATTATGAAGACGCCCAACTGGCGGAAGCCATGGAGCAGACCAAGTACGGAGGACAGATGAAGATCGTCGATCCGGCGATGCCCTCAAAAGCGCCGATCGCTCCGAATCGATTGAAGCTGATTCTCGGCGGACTGGTTCTGTCGCTCGGCCTTGCATTAGGCGGCGTCTTGTGGACGGAACATCGCGACAGGTCCTTCCACGATGTGGAAAGCCTGCGCTCGTTCACCCGGGTGCCGATCTTGGTGCGCATTCCAGCGATCGTGACCAAGTGGGAGCGCCGAAAGAACTATGCCCGGGCGACGCTGCGAGCCGCTGCCTCGGCTGTCAGCCTGGTGTTGATCGTGGGCGCGTCGTATTACCTTGGATGGGAAAATGAATCCTTGGTCTGGATGTTGAGTGAAAGCAAACCCCAGCCGCAGCAAACTCGATAACAACGAGCTTTGGTCCCGCGAAGGAGGGTGTCGTCGGCCATGAATGAACACATCAATCCAGCCTTACGAGCGTCGTTGGAGTCCTGTGCTTCCGGTCAGTCCTACGGCAGCGTTGACGTCCGCGCGGAGGATTCGATCCCGGAGAAGATTATTGGACGGCCCGAGCCGGACGATCATCTCATCAGTCTCGTCTCGCCGGCCACCATGGAAGCTGAGCAATACCGGACGCTGAGCCTGATGTTGGAACAGCGGCGCCACAGCGGCCTGCTCCAGGTCGTGGCGATTTCCAGCCCGACGGTCGGAGACGGAAAAACGGTGACATCCATCAATTTGGCCGGCGCGTTCGCGCAGTCTCCGGAGGCACGCGTGCTCTTGATCGACATCGACTTCAGGAAGCCGTCGATCACGGCGCAACTGGGCTTGAGGGACGCGCATATGCTCGGGTTCCGGGACGCGATCGTCAATCCCGCGCTGTGCCTGAAAGACATCGTGCACCGGCTGCCGGCCTGGAATCTATCTCTCGTGACCGCCGGACGCTCCCAAGTGATGCCGCATGAAATTTTCAAGTCTTCCCGCTTCGCGGAACTGCTCGAAGAAGCCCGCCGCGACTTCGAATGGATCATCCTCGACACCGCTCCACTGGTGCTGGCGCCGGACTGTATGACGATCGGGCGGAGCGTGGACGGCTTTGTCATGGTGGTCTGCGCGCACAAGACTTCGCGCAAGGAAGTAGGGGAAGCGCTGGACATTCTCGGGCCGTCGAAATTGGTCGGCCTGGTGTTCAACGGCGACGACGGCCTTCTGAGGTCCTATAAATACCAGCCATACTTCCTGCCGTCTCAATCCAGGTAGGCCGAGGAATTTGCCGTTCTGTTGTTTCCCCACTTCCACACACTTTGAACGACTGGAACACCATGCGACTCATTTCGAACTTCTCATTCTATCTATCGCGATCCCCGTCGGCCGTCGCGGCCTCAGCGGTAGCTCTGCTGGCCGCCTGCTCGCCGTCCGATGCGCTGTCATGGTCAAATTTTGTAGGCGCATGGACGGTGACCATCGCCGCGGTGCTGGTGAGCCGGGCCGGATCCGCCCGGTTTCGGATGCCACGGCCCTTCGTGGAAAATGTGCTGGTGCTCGGCAAGACCGAGATGGCCCGCGCAGTGATCACCGAGCTGAAGAAGCGGCCCCGTTATCGGGTGCTGGATGCCGCGGAGCCGGGCAAGCCGAACCGAGTCCTGAAAAACGGCGTGTCGCTGGTGCCGGTCGACGCGCAACAGGGCAGCGTGCAGCCGCATCGCATCGTGGTCGCCTTACTCGAACGCCGGAGCCGGGTCCCGATCGAGGTGCTCCTTGACGCCAAGCGGAAGGGCATCGTCATTGAAGAGGCGCTGTATGTGTACGAGCGGCTCACCGGCAAGCTAGCCCTTGATCGGGTGTACCCGAGCTATCTGATTTATTCAAATGAATTACGCCGGCATCCTATCCATTGCGCGCTTCAGCGGGTCATGGGCGTCGTCTTGTCGTCGGCCGGGCTCGTGCTGTGCGCGCCTCTCCTCGCCGCCATCGCCCTGCTCGTCAAACTGGATTCTCCCGGACCGGCGCTGTTCGTGCAGGAACGGATGGGGAAGAATGGCCGCCGGTTTCCGCTGGTGAAATTTCGCACCATGCATTCGGACGCGGAGCCGGCCTCCGAATGGGTGAAAGACAACGGCGCTCGCATCACCCGGGTCGGACGATGGCTGCGGAAGTTTCGGCTCGACGAAGCGCCGCAACTCTTTAATGTGCTCCTGGGCCATATGAGCCTGGTCGGGCCTCGTCCGCATCCGGCTTCCAACTACACCCTCTTCATGGATCGCATTCCGTTCTATGCGTTCCGTTCGATGATGTTGCCCGGCATCACGGGATGGGCGCAGGTCCACTACGGATACGCCAACAACCTCGAAGAAGAGAGGGAAAAGATGTGTTACGACTTGTACTACATCAAATATTTCTCCGTATGGTTGGATATTCGCATCCTGCTCAAGACGATCAAGGTCGTGATTCTCGGTCAGGAAAGTAGGCAGAGAGGTCCGGAGCAACCGCAGGCTCCCCAGTCGGACGTCGGTGCCGACAATCGATTGGATGCAGCGTGAACGAGACAGGCGCGGCACGAAGTTTTGAGTTCTGAGTTCGAAGTTCAGAAAACCTCGAACGTCGGACCTTGAACCCTTGCTCGTCTCGCCTCTCTTCTCCGTTTCTAACTCAGAACTCAAAAGCTCTTCTCCCGTCCCGTCTCGCAAGTCTCGCTCGAATTGGGGGCCGACGAACCGTCATGAATAGTCCGGGTTGATGCCATGCGCGAAACACTCATGGAGCGCACCAGCAGTGAATGGTGGAGAGCCGGACCGGCCCAAGCCGATTGGCGGGCCGGACGAGCCGCCGTCGATAGTTGGGAACCACCTCATAGCGGGGTTCCGTTTTGGGCCGCGATCGTCTTTACGGCGGTCCTCCTGTTTTCTCCGCAAGCGTATTTCCCGGCGCTCGAATCGTTGAGGCCGGCGATGATTCCTGCCGTGATCGGCATCGGCGCCTATCTCGTGGATCGATTCAATTATGGCGCGCCGCTGTTCATGCGCGCCCGGGAACTGTGGATCATCGGGGCCTTGGCCGCATGGGCGACGGTGACGGTGCCCTTCTCGATCTGGCCGGGCGGCAGTCTGGCCTTCCTGAGCGGGCAATACTTCAAGACGCTCGCGATCTTTTGGTTGTTGAGCCATACGGCCGTGACCATGCTGCGTCTGCGACAAACGGCCTGGAGCTTGAGTCTCATGGCGATCGGGCTGGCGATGTTTACGCTCAATAATTATGCGTCGGGGGTGTTCATCGATCAGGCCGCGAATCAAGACCGCGTGGTCGGTAACGAGGGGGCGTTAACGAAAAATCCGAACGATCTGGCCCTCATGATCAACGTGATTCTTCCGTTGACCATGGCCTTGCTCTTGAGCAGCGCGCGCCCGGCGATTCGGATGGCGTTGTCGGTCATGCTCGCGCTGGAAGCTCTGACAGTCATCTTGACGTTTTCGCGAGGCGGTTTTCTTACGTTGGGCGCCATTTTTCTTGTCTATGCGTGGAAACTGCGTCGTCGCGTCGAGCGAGTGTGGATATATGGCATCTTGGTCCTGGCCTTACTCTGCCTGCCGCTGTTGCCGTCCACGTACTTCGAGCGGATGAGCACCATCGTCCACACGGAGGCTGACTCGACCGGGTCCGCAGGGGAACGGGTGACGGACATGATAATTGCCGTCCGGTATGCCCTGTCGTCTCCCGTCACCGGAGCGGGGGTGGGGATGAACGTGCTCGCGATGAACGAGGCGCGGGGAGGCGGATGGCGGCCGGTTCACAACGTGTTTCTTGAACTGACCATGGATCTGGGCCTGCCGGGGGTCCTGTTGTTTACGGTGTTGCTGGTGTCGTGCGTGAGAAGCACGATTCAGGTCCAGCGACGGGCAGCGGAGGCGCCGGAGATGAAAGATTTGGGGTACCTGGCGGAGGGAATCCAGATCAGCTTGCTGGCCTTTACGCTGGCGGCCATGTTTCATCCGGTCAGCTATCATCCCTATTTCTATTACCTCGCGGCCCTCGCGCTCGCGGCGCACGCGATTTCACTCTCAATGAGGCCGGCATGTCAGGTTTGATTGAGTCGTATCCCCTCACGTTGGCTCCTTCCGATCCGGCAGTCGAGCCTCTCGTAGACGCTCTTCCGCCGGCCGCGAAGTCTGCTGTGCGCACGGACTTGGAACGTATTCGGCTCATGAAGTTCGTCACCCTCTTCGCCATCGGAGGGACGGAGCGGCAAGTCGTCAACATCGGCAAGGGGTTGGATCCGGCTCGCGTTGACGTGCAGTTCGCATGTTTGCACCGGGTCGGGGAATTGTTGGCCGAATGCGAGGCACGGTCCTGGTCGATCTCGGAATATAAAATCAGCCGCCTCTACGGCTACACGGCTTTGAAGAAGCAGATAGAGTTTGGGAGAAACCTGCGCCGGCAAGGCATTCAGATTCTTCATACCTACGGTTTCTATCCGAATGTGTTTGCGATTCCGGCGGCGCGCTTCGCCGGCGTACCGGTCATTATCGGCTCTGTCCGGGATATCGGCGACACCTGGACTCCCTGGCAGCATGCCGTCCAAAAGCTATGCCTCCCCCTGGCCGATCACGTGATTGTGAATGCCGAAGCGATCAAGCGGGATTTGCAACAGCGAGGTTACGGCTTGGACCGTCTGACCGTGATTCCCAACGGCATCGACTGTGAGCGGTTCCGCGCTCCGGTCACCGGCGAGATTGTGTGCCGGGAGTTGAACATCCCGCCGGGAGCGCCGGTGGTCGGCGTCTTGTCGCGGCTGATGCGCATCAAGGGCCATGAGTATTTTCTTCAGGCCGCCGCTTTAGTGGCGGCCAGGATTCCGCAGGTTCGATTCGTCATCGTGGGTGATAACAACATTGACCATGCCTATCGGGAGGAGCTCAAGCGGCTGGCGATCAGGCTGGGGTTACAGGATCGAGTGCACTTTACCGGCTTTCGGCTGGATATACCGGAGTTGCTGGCGGCGATGTCGGTATCGGTGCTCCCCTCGCTCGGGTTGGAAGGACTCTCGAATTCACTCCTGGAATCGATGGCGGCAGGGATCCCGGTTGTGGCGACTCAAGTCGGCGGGAGTCCTGAGATCGTCGAAGACGGTGTGAACGGGTTACTGGTCCCGCCCGCCGATGCGGAGGCGTTGGCCGGGGCGATTTGTCGATTGTTGGAGAACAGGGCGCTGGCCGGGAACTTAGGTCAAGCGGGAAGGCGGCGGGTGTTTACCCACTACTCCCTCGAGCAGGCCGTCGCGACGACCGAGCGGCTGTATCGTGATCTCCTCCGCCGCTCCCGATCGAAGCGGTCCTGGCGAGGCGGGGGTGCACGCGCATGAATGCTCTGTCCTTCTATCGAGTCGGTCATTGGTGCTATCGACGCCGCATTCCAATGATTCCCACGTTGATGTATCAAGCCATTCGCGTGCTCTACAATGCGGCTGTTCCGATGTCCACGGAGATCGGCGAGGGAACGGAGTTCGCGTATGGCGGCATGGGAGTCGTGCTGCACGAGCGGTGCAAAATCGGCAAGCTCGTCACGGTCGGCCATCAAGTGACGGTCGGCGGGCGGTCTCGCCGCTGGGGAGTGCCGGTGATCGAAGACCGTTGTGTCATCGGGGCAGGCGCCAAGGTGCTCGGGCCCATTTCCGTCGGCGCCGAATCGGTGATCGGGGCGAACGCCGTCGTGCTGGAGGATGTGCCGCCGAGAACGGTCGTCGCGGGCATTCCGGCGAGGGTGGTTCGAAAAGACATCGATATCGCGGATTACAGTTGCCTGCAACCTCCCGAGGAAGCGGATGCGCTGTCCTATCGGTCGACGGATAATCTCTTGGTGACCTTGATCGAAGACCCAGGCCGGCTTCCGCATCTGGCGGAAGAATGGACCGAACTCCTGAGCGACAGCGATGCCGATTGCCTGTTTCTCACAAGAGAGTGGCTCGAGACCTGGTGGCGGCATTTTTCCACCGGACGAACGCTCGCCCTCGCGACTGTCCGGCGCCACAGTCGGCTGCTCGGACTGGCGCCGCTCTTCAGCGAGCGCCACCGGTTCGGTGGCTTCATGCCCCGCCGATCCCTGCAGTTTCTCGGGACCGGCCTTGTCGGGTCTGACTATTTGGACGTCATGATCCGGCGCGGGCATGAGCCACAAGTATCCCGAAGTCTGGCGGAGTTTTTTAACGGCCGGCGACCGGTGATGACGCTGAGTCATCTCCATGCGAAAGGCGCGCTGGCTACCGGTTTGGTGCAGGAACTCGAGCAGTCCGGGTGGACCGTGCAGCGCAGTGCGATCGATGTCTGTCCCCACATTCCCTTGAAGGGCCACACCTGGGAGTCGTACCTCGCGACCTTGGGACCGCAGCATCGATACAATTTCAATCGACGGCTAAAAAATCTTCATAAGCTCGGCACGCTGACCTTCGACGTCGTGGAGAAGGAGGACCAGCGGCGGGAGGCGCTGCAGAATTTGATCGACCTCCACAATCTTCGATGGGACGAGCGGGGAGGTTCCCAGACGTTGCGGTCCCCGGCGATGCAGGCGTTTCATGACTCGTTCAGCCGCACGGCGCTGGAGCGCGGCTGGCTTCGCTTGTTCATCCTGCGGCTGGACGGCCGTCCCCTTGGCGCGCTGTACGGATTTCTCTACGGACGCCGCTTCTATTTTTATCAGTCGGGATTCGATCCTGCCTATCGGCAGCACAGCGTCGGCCTCGTGACGATGGGGTTGGCGATCAAGCAAGCGGTGACGGAAGGGGTCGAGGACTATGACCTCCTGCATGGGACCGAGACGTACAAATCGCTGTGGGCGAGCGCATCGCATGAGCTGGTCAGGCTGCAGCTGTTCCCTCCCTCGGCCGGAGGCGTCCTCTGCCGCGGGGCGGTGGCACTCGATGACCGAGCCAAGTCGGCCGCCCGCCGACTGCTTCCACAAGCCATGTTGGATCGGGCCATTGCTTGGAGACGCGGCGGAACGTAGCCACATCGCTGGTGCATGCATTGATTCATTGTCTGCGGAATTGACGATTTATTCATTTGCGTCATTGACGATTTGCGGAGCCTTCCAATGAGAGAATGTTTCAATGCACACATCTTCAATTCTTCAGTCAATGGTCCAATGGTCCAATGGATCAATCGTCAATAGTCCTTTGAGATACGCTTCACGATCAACCCATCCCTTATCACGTCTCCGATCATGCTCAAAACTCTCGTCAAGACCGGGGTAGCCGCAGCGCTGGGATGGACGGGCGCCGATCGCGCCGTCGCGTCATGGACGGGGACCAAGGCGCTGCCGCTGGTCCTCGGCTATCACGCGGTCGTGGAAGACGTCCGTGCTCACGTCGGACGGGCGATTCTTCCGAACCTGATCAGCCTCGCCATGCTGGAGCGTCAGTTGGAGTGGATCGGGCGTCGGTACCGCTTCATCGCCTTGGACGAACTTGGCGCTCAGTTGGAGAGGGGGGAGCCGTTCGCGCAGCCCTCGGCGGCCGTCACCTTCGACGACGGTTATGCCGGGGTGTATCACCATGCTTTGCCTGTGTTGAAGCGAAAAGGAATTCCCGCAGGCATCTTTATTGTAACTGAAGCCACAGGACGTCTGGAGCTTCAACTGTATGACAAGACGTATTTGCTTCTTGAAAAAGTCCTTCCTGTCCTCGGCCATTCCGAAGAGCGATTTCGACGCTTGCTCGACGCGAAGGACGTCCATCTCGACGCCGGTAACGGCGGCAGACGGCTCGACGACGCCTTCCGCACAATGCGGTGGCTGTTCACCACCCTCACCCAGAACAAGTTGCGGCGTGTGATTGAAGCGCTGGAAACGGTGTGCCGCATCGACGACGACGCCTATCCTGAAATGCAGTCATTGGACTGGGAGATGGTGCGGTCCATGGCCGATTCCGGCATGACGATCGGATCTCATACGCAGACGCATGCGCTCCTTACTGAGGAAAGTGTCGAGCAGGTGGCCGACCAGACGGTGGGATCGATGTTGACGCTCAGGGACAAGCTGAAACGGCCGGTCGAGCACTTTGCGTATCCGGATGGGCGCTTCAACACTGCCGTGGTGTCGGCGGTCGCCGATGCGGGCTATCGCTTTGGTTACGGAACCTGTCTCCGCCGCGATCCGAGGCATCCCTTCCTGACGATTCCCCGCACATTGCTGTGGGAACGATCATGCGCGGATTCGGCCGGAAAATTTTCACCGGCCCTCATGAGTTGCCATGCGAACCGTCTGTATGACTTCTGGTCTCCCTGTGCGCACAATCATAACGGAAGAGACGCTGCACCGGGACGTAAAGTCGAGCCGCTCGTCGGGGCGGGCGCGCCGATCGCGTCCCGACAGCAACGCGAAGCCCAGGATAGGCAGCATGTTTAAACCCGCACTGACCATCATGGCTGGAAGGACGCTCGGGTATGTCGTCTTATTCCTCTTGCCTCTCATTCTTGTGCGGATGTTCGGGCAAGAGGAGTTCGGGACATACAAGCAGGTGTTCTTGCTCTACGGGACCATATTAAATCTCGCACAGGTGGGCATGTCCGAGAGTCTGTTCTATTTTCTCCCAGGCGCAGGCGAAGACGGAGGCCGGTATGTCTGTAATTCGATCTTGGTTCTGGGGGGCATCGGCCTACTCGGCGCGGCACTGCTCTTTGCCGGGGGAGATGCCATTGCCGGATGGATGAACAATCCCGCACTGGCTCCCCTCATGCCGCTGATCGCGGTGTTTTTCCTCTTCATGCTCGCGTCCTACGTGCTGGAGATCGTGATGACGGCCCGTCATCGATACGGCACGGCCGCCGCGTCCTACGGCCTGTCCGATACCGCTCGCGCGGTGCTGATCGCCGCCCCCGTGCTTCTGTTTCAGACATTGGCCAGTATTTTGTACGGCGCCATCGTCTTCGCGGTGATCCGTCTCGGAACGACCCTCTGGTATTGCAGGAAGCAATTCGGCGCCGCTCTGCGCCCGAACTGGCCTTTGTTGCTTCGGCAGGCCGCCTACAGTTTGCCGTTCGCGTTTTACGTGTTGTTTCAAACGGGGCAGGAAACGTTGCACCAGTACGTGGTGTCTTCTCTCTTCGATGCAGCCACGTTCGCGGTGTATTCGGTCGGATGTCTCCAGGTCCCGCTGGTGGAAGTCGTCAGCACATCGGTCGTCAACGTCATGATGGTCGGCATGATGCAGGCCATACGAGACGGGCGCGATACTGCTGTCATCGCCATGTGGCACGACACCGTGCGGAAGTTGGCCCTGGTGTTTTTTCCTCTCGTGGCGCTGTTGCTCATTGTGGCGCAGGATCTGATCGTCTTTCTCTTCACCGAGACCTATGCGGCCAGCGTGCCGGTCTTCATGGTGTGGTCGATCGCGATTCTCTTCGCGACGATCCCCGTGGACGGGTTGCTGCGCGTGTACGCTCAGATGCGGTTTCTGCTGGCCATCAACATCGCGCGGCTGGCCATCGTGGCCGGGGGGATGTACTGGTTCGTGACCGGGATGGGATTGGTCGGCGCCGTGCTCATCACCGTGCTGGCACTGGCGGTCGGCAAAGCGATGGGGCTGGCGAGGATGATGACCTGCTGGCACGCCGGCATCGGACGTCTTCTTCCCTGGCGTGAGCTGAGAGGGATCGGCGCGGTGACGATCGCCGCGTCCCTGCCGGCGCTGTGGGTTGCGTTGCAGTGGCCGGCGTCTCCGTTTGTCCGCTTGGTCGTCATTAGTGTGATCTACGGCGGAAGCTACATTCCGTTGGCCTGGACCGTCGGGTTGATTCGAAAAAGCGAACGGGAGGTCTTAGTAGGTTGGATGTCTCGACGGCTTTCTTCTATGCCGAGGACTGATCCATGACACTCGCCCGACCCAAGATTGCGCTCATCGCACCCAGTGGAAGAACATTCGGCGGCCAAGCGTTGCACGCGTCGACGCTGGCCGAACAACTCAGGGCGGAGGGGTACGACGTGCAACTCATTCCCATCGACCCCGCGTTTCCGCGCCGGTTGAAGTGGCTGAGGCGGTTGCCGTACGTTCGGACCGTGGTCAATCAGTGCCTGTATCTTCCCGGGTTGATTCGGCTGCGCCGCTCCGACATCGTCCATGCCTCCTCGGCCTCGTACTGGTCGTTTCTCCTCGCGCCGCTCCCGGCCCTCCTATCCGGTCGAATGCTCCGCAAGCCGATCGTGCTCAATTACCACAGTGGCGAAGCGGAGGATCATCTGGCTCATTGGGGGAGGCTCATCCATCCCTGGCTGAAGCTCGTGGATGAAATCGTGGTTCCGTCGGAGTATCTGCGTCGAGTATTTGCCGCCTATGGATACCGAGCCCGCGTCATCCATAATACGATCGATACCGAGCGGTTTCGGTATCGCGTGCGGGCGCCGCTACGCCCCAGGTTCCTCTCGATACGAAATTTCGAATGGTACTACGGGGTGGAACAGACGATCCTCGCCTTTGCCCTTCTCAGGACGAGGTATCCCGATGCGACGCTTTCGATCGTCGGCGCGGGGAGCCAAGAAACGGACCTCAAGCGATTGTCTCGATCGCTGGGGATGAGTGGAATACGGTTCCTGGGAGCGATCGAGCCTGCCGAGATGCCGTCGGTCCACGACAGCGCCGACATTTTCCTGAATTCCTCGCTCATCGACAATCAACCGCTTTCTATTCTCGAGGCCGTCGCATCCGGTCTGCCGATCGTCAGCACCGGCGTTGGCGACATCGCCAATATGCTTGAAGACGGCGTAAGCGGGACGATCGTGCCGGAGAGAGACCCCGCTGCGATGGCCGCCGCCGCCGCGCTTTTGCTGGAACAGCCGGACCGCGCGCGGTTGATGGCGTCCCACGCCTACGAGGGGCTGGATCGGTATTCCTGGAGCCGGGTGCGCAGCCAATGGTTGACGTTGTACGACGACATGATGCGACGGAGCCACATCGAGAGAACGGAGGGCATCCGTCGTGCGGCGTAGCTCCGCCGTCTCGGTTACGGAAATTCCCGACCCTCTGCGCCAGCCGGCCGGGCCGTTGTCTGTCGAGGTGGTCACGGACTATCGGGCCTTTATCGAGCTTGAGCCGGTGTGGAATCGATTGGTGGAGGAAGCGGGCATTGAATTTCCTTTCGTGCGGCACGAATGGGTGCGCGCCGTCTGGGACTGTTTCGATCACGGTGGGACGCTCAATATTCTCATGGTGCAGGAGGGCGGACGTCCGATCGCCATCGCGCCGCTGATGCGGGATAGAGTCCGGATGTACGGGATTCCCGTGCGGCGCCTGCGGGGGATCGCCAGTGTATTTACCGAGCGGTTCGATTTTATTCTCTCGGTCCATCCAGAGGAGTGTTGCGCCGCCATTTGGAGCTATCTGGCCGATCATTCCCGTGAATGGGATGTACTCGAATTGCGGGAGCTACCGGCGGGCAGCCGGGCCATGGGCTGTCTTCCGAGATCGGAGATTGAGGGCCGGTTGCTCCTGGCCGAATGGATGTCCATGGAATCGCCGTATATCACCGTTCGGCAACCATGGGAGACCTATTTCAAAAGTCTCAAGAAAGGGCACCGCGCCAACATACGGAGATCTCATCGACATCTAGAGGCTACGGCGCCGGTTGGATTGGATGTCGTGGCCTCCAACGACCGGCTCGATAGTGATCTCGAAGAGGCGTTGACCCTGGAAGCCGTGACCTGGAAAGACGAAGGCGGCACCGCGATTCGAAGCCGGTCGGACAGCCGAGCATTTTTTCGGCAAATACTGCACACAGCGGGGGAGCGGGGATGGCTGCGGATATATTTTTTGACGCTGGGCGCCAAGCGGATTGCCGTCCGCATCGCGCTGCTCTTTCGGAACAGAATCTATATGTTGAAATCGGGATACGATCCCCAGTATGCCGCCTCTTCGCCGGGGCATGTGCTGTCTCACATGATGCTCGATGAAGCCTGGCGTCTCAAGTTCGACGAAGTCGACTTCCTCGGCAATGCGGAACGATGGAAGCTGTATTGGTCCACTGATCTGCGCCGGCATTCCTGGTTGTTCGCCTTCCCCAAGCGTCCCAAGCCCCGGTTATTGCACTATCTAAAAGTGAGCCTGATGCCCCGCATCAGGGCAAGCCGTTTTTATTCCTTATTTCAGCGCGTCGCGCTAACGATGAATGTGGAGATACACCGTGATTAGCCTGGGCCCGCGCCGTCTGCGTATATCGGTTATCGGCACCGCTTCCAATGGTCCCACCACCACGATAGTAGATGCGTTTGCTGCATGAGGACGGATGAGATGAACAGGTTTAGGCGGGTTATTCTTCGGCATGGGGTCGCCGGCTGCCTGACTCTTGGTGCTCGATATGCCGTGCGCTACCTGTTCACGGCTCTGTATCGACATGAACGCCACGTCTGGTATTCGGCAGCGCCCGAGGCGGTCAAGGCCGATCGTCCGCTGCCGAAAGGATTGGAACTGCAACGCTCCGGTCGGGCGCAGTTCGACCTGCTCTCTCAGTCGAATCTCTATGGATGGAGTGCAGCGGAAACATTGCTGGAACAGGGCGGCGACTTGTGGATCGTGCGCGAAGCGGAACGCCCCGCGTTTTGCTGCTGGATTTTCCGCGAACGCATCCCCACCATCGCAGCATGCGGCGGATGGAAGGGGCTCCCATCGAATACGGCCTGTCTGGAGGAGGCGGTGACGGACGCGGACTATCGTGGTCGCGGCATCGCTCCGGCGGCGTGGTCCTTGATCGCTCAACGTCTCAAGCAGGAAGGAATAAGAAAAATCATTACCAAAGTGGAAGAAGACAACATGCCCATGAGGCGGGCGGTGCTGAAAGCGGGGTTGCACGAAGTGGCAATGGTGGATTACCTGAAGGTGGGTGGACTGTCTCGCGTTCGAGTGGTCCCGGTGGGCGAGATCATCAGGCAGGATCGTGAAATACTGATGGAGGTGCAGAAACTTGCTGCGTAAGGATTGGGCGAGAAAAGAGTTCTGAGTTGTCCGGAACTAACTCAGAACTCAGAACTCAAAACTCAGAACTCAGAACTCCCCACTCCCCCCTGTTGATTTACCCTTGATGGAGGAACCGCCTGATGTATCTTCCTGCGTGGCAAGGCCTGGGTCTGCGCGAGCTGTGCGCGGTCGGGAGGAATGCGGCCTTGCCGTTTCCTTTGAGCGCTCCGAATGCGACGTATTTTCACACTGCCCGCAACGCGATCTACCAGGTGTTTCGCAAGTTAGTGGAGCGTGGCCGCCGTGTCGTCTTGATGCCCGATTACCACATGGGCAACGAGGTGCGGGCCATTCGCTATGCGGGGGCACAGATCGTGTGGTATCCCGTCACGCGCCGGTTCGATATCGATATGGCGGCATTGCGCCGGCTCTGTCGAGAAAGCGGGGCGCACGTGTTGTTTGTCATCCATTACGCCGGATGGCCTCAGCCCATGGACGCACTGAGCGAGCTCTGTGCTGAATGCGACCTGGTGCTGGTCGAGGATTGTGCGTTGGCTCTGTTGTCCGGCGTGGACGGACGTTCGGTCGGAACCTATGGCGACTATGCAGCCTTTTGCCTGTACAAAACGCTTCCGCTTCCGGATGGAGCGATGCTGGTCCAGAACCGCAATGTCTTCGACGACCTCACCAGACTCCCGTTGCAGCCTCCCGGCCGGATGTTCACGGCCGGGCGGCTCGTCGAACTGGGGATGGAGCGGCTTCGCAGCCGTGACGAGACGGCGGGGCAGGTATTGGCCGGGGTGAAACAAGGCATCGGAAGGATGTTGAACCGGCTTCACATCGAACGGATCCCCGTCGGCGATACGGGATTCAATCCGTCTCATGTCGATATCGGCATGGCGTCCTGGTCGAGGCGCGTACTTGGGCGCCTCGATTACGAGGCCATTCAACGTCGTCGCCGGGAAAACTTTCTCGGGCTGCGCGAGCAACTGCCGAACCATGCCGCCGTACGCACCGATTTGCAGCCCGGCGTCTGTCCGTTGTTTTTTCCTCTTCTTGTGGCGGACAAAAAACGCGCATCAGGCGCCTTGGCACAGCGGGGCGTGATGGCGACGGAACTGTGGAATGAGGGCGATCCCTCAGCGGCGGAACATGAGGGGCCGGACGCCCGGTTTCTTCGGCGGCATGTCTTGGAACTGCCGATCCATCAAGACATCACATGGCCGCACATCGATTATATGGCACAGCAAGTGAGAGAGCTGAATATCGTGCTGCCGTTTCAGCGGCCATCCGTGCGCAATTCCAGGCCGCGTGATGAAACGCGTCCGCAGCTCAATGGTGTCGAAGCATTCGAGCCAGGTGTCGCTTAACGTCGGGGCCCTCCGGACTGAATCCGGAGCGGGACAGGAGGGAAGGGCCATGCACACGGCGGCGATGGTTTCAGTTGTGCAGCAGGAATCGGTGCAACCACAGGAACTAGTCGCGGAGAGAGTGATGGAGGCGCCGGCCACAGACCTGCAGATCGACTTGATTCAGGACTACGAATCCTTCATCCGGTTGGAACCGGTCTGGAATCGGCTCGTCGATGAGGCGGGTATCGATCACCCTTTCATCCGGCACGAATGGGTACGCACGTGGTGGGACTGTTTCAAACCGGAGGGGAGTTTGTTTATCGTCATCGTCACGGAAGGGTCGAGGACGGTGGCGCTCGCTCCGCTCATGCTGGATCGGGGCCGGATCTACGGCTGCCCGGTACGGCGTCTCCGCGGAATTGCTAATGTCTATACCGAGCGATTCGATTTCATCGTGACCCGCCGTCCGGAGGAAGCGTGCCGCGCGATTTGGAAATTTCTGGCCTCCCGTTCGAGGGAATGGGACGTTCTGGACCTGCGCCAGTTACCCCCCGACGCCCACACGTTGAAAGCGATTCCTCGTTCGGCCATTGACGAGGGGTTTCTGGTAGGCACCTGGGCATCTAACCAGGGCCCGTACATTCCCATCATTCGCTCGTGGGATGAGTACGGGAAAGGTCTGTCGCGCAAGTTTGTGACGAATTTAAAGGGGCGGCTGAAAGGGTTGAGCCGGCGCGGTCCGGTCAGGCACGAAGTCGTTCAAGGAGGAGAAGGACTGTCTCAAGCATTGGACGATGCTCTCAGGCTGGAGGGTGCCGCGTGGAAACAGAAAGCCGGAACGGCGATCGTCTCCCGCCCGGAGCTTGAGGCCTTCTACCGCCGGCTTATGCTATCTGCGGTGCAGCAAGGGTGGTTGCGCCTGTACTTTTTGCTTGTGAAGGACGAACGGGTGTCGGTGCAAATCACCCTGCTGTTTCACAACAAGCTCTATGTCATAAAGTCGGGCTACGATCCGCGTTTCGCGGCCTACGCGCCGTCCCATTTGCTGTGCTGGCGTATGCTGGAAGATGCCTGGCGTCTCAAATATGACGAGGTCGATCTGCTCGGAGCCGCCGAAAACTGGAAGATGATCTGGACGGATGACGTGAGGCCGCATGCGTGGCTGTTCGTGTTTCCGAACCGTCCGAGCACCCGCTTATTGCATCGGATCAAGTTTAAAGTGCTCCCCCGTATTCGGACGAACGCCGCCTATCGCATGCTTCTGAAGGGCGGGACCCGGCTGGGACTGAAAGTCCAGGACGAATAGTCGCCCGGGTCAGTCGTCTCACCGCTGAAGGCAGCAAAACGTCGGAGCGGCCTATCCGACATTCCACAAAGGAACAGCTATGTGCGGTATTGCCGGCATTTTGAGCCTGACCGGGCGTCCGGTGATGGAAGAAGAGTTGCATGCCATGTGCGCCGCGATGATTGCGCGCGGCCCCGACGACGAAGGGGTGTATCTCGCGCAAGAGGTCGGTTTGGCAATGCGGCGGTTAAGCATAATCGATTTGCACACGGGGCATCAACCGGTGTGCAACGAGGATCGCACCGTTTGGGTGGTCTTGAACGGAGAGGTCTATAACTACCGGGAACTTCGCAGTGAACTGATCGGGCGAGGCCACGAGTTCTCCACCGCAACGGACACCGAAGTCATCGTCCATTTGTACGAAGAGCTGGGAGACCGTTGCGTGGAACGGTTGAGGGGCATGTTCGCCTTTGCGCTGTGGGACACCCGCCGAGGTCGCCTGTTGCTCGCGCGGGACCGGTTGGGCATCAAGCCCTTGTACTACGCCATGGTCAAGGGACGCCTGCTCTTCGCATCGGAGCTGAAATCCATCTTGCAGATTCCCGAGGTGGAACGGAGGGTGAACTGGGGTTCGCTCGACCACCTCTTGGCCTATATGACGACTCCCCCGACAGACAGTATCGTGGCGGGCGTGCGGAAATTGGAGCCGGGCCATCGGTTGTCGATCGTGCCCGGCGGCGAGCCACGAATCGAACGCTATTGGACCCTGCAGTTTCGACCGGAGATGGGCCGGTCCGAGGACGATGTCGCGGAAGAGTTGCGGGCGCGTCTGACGGAGTGCGTCCGGCTGCATCTCGTCAGCGATGTGCCCGTGGGCGCCTTTTTGAGCGGAGGCACGGATTCGAGCGCGGTCGTTGCGGCCATGTCGTCCATGGCACCGGGACGCGTGAAAACATTTTCCATCGGATTTCGCGATCAGGACTTCAACGAACTGCCCTATGCGAGGATGGTGGCCGAGCGGTTCGACACCGACCACCATGAATTGATCCTGGAACCGGATGTCATGGAACTCCTGAAGGATTTGGCCTGGGATCTGGATGAACCCCTCGGGGACTCTTCCGCAATTCCGACGTATATGGTGTCGAAGCTGGCGGCACAGCACGTCAAGGTGGTGCTGTCCGGAGACGGCGGCGACGAATTGTTTGCAGGATACACGAAATATGTCGTTGAAGGCCGGGAACGCCGCGCCAGATTTCTTCCCGCCATCGCCAGAGAGGCGCTCGGAAGCCTGTCCAGTGCGATGCCGGAAGGCATGAGAGGGAAGAACTGGCTGCATCACTTTTTTTTGCCCGGTCCGGAGCGCTATCTCGACGCCGTGACATTGTTCAAACGAGGCGACCGGCATCGTGTCTTGACGAGAGAAGCCATGGCCCATTTGCTGCATTGTCCCACTGAGCGATCGCGCATCGAGCGCCTGACCAATGGAACCGGACACTGGCTGTCCGAACTCCAATCGATGGATCTGGACCATTACCTTCCACTGGACATCCTGACCAAGGTGGATCGCATGAGTATGGCGCATTCCCTTGAAGCCAGGGTGCCGTTACTCGATCACACGTTCGTGGAATTTGCCGCGCGGATTCCGGTCGAGATGAAGTTAAAGCGCGGACGGACCAAACATATTTTTGTACGGGCGCTGCGGGGTCTGGTTCCGGACACGGTGTTGGACCGCCCTAAACAGGGATTTGCCCCTCCGATAGGATTATGGCTGCGCAGGCACTTGGGTTCGCTCATGAGGGACACCATCCTGTCGGAGACGTGCCGGCGGAGGGGCATCCTGGATGTGCCTGCGATCGAAGCGTTGGTTCGCCGGCACGAACAAGGACGTCCGCTGGAATATCAGTTGTGGACGCTGATCTCCTTCGAATTGTGGTGCCAGACGTTCTTAGACGGTCAACCGATCAGCCCCACATGCACCAGACCGGAGCGGTCCCTGTCTGCATCGAGGGCCTGCCGCAGCCTATCACAGGCTTTCTAGCCGTCAGCGCGAAGAAGGTTGAGGTTCGGCCGGGAGACTTCACCATGCACGCAGAGGTGTTCGCCATGACTCATTCTCTTGCTTCCGACATGACTATCGCCGGGCGTCCACGCATTGCCTTGATCGCCCCAGGCCCGGAGATTCCAAGCGGGCAGGGGGCTCAGGCGTCGACACTTGCCAGCAAATTACAGCGTGAGGGATCCGACGTGGTCTTTCTGCCCGTCGAGCCTCCGTTTCCACTCTCCAGCATGAGACAGCTCCGCGCGGCGGACGTCGTCCATATTTTTGCCGCGCTTGATCGATCCTTCCTTTCGGCGACGGGTCCTATTCTGCTCGCCAAGCGATGGGGCAAGCGGGTGGTGCTGAGTTATTACAACGGAGATGCCGCCGATCACGCGAGGGTGCTGGGTCCATGGAAGACGCGAGTCGATGACATCGTGGTGCCCTCTCTGTCGTTTCAACGGATCTTTGCGCAGCACGGGCATCGTGCAAAGGTCATTCCCGCGATCGTGGATGTCTGCCGGTTCCATTATCGGAAGCGCGCGCCGCTCCGGCCCCATTTCCTCTCCACAAGAAATCTCGAGCCCGAACAGGGCGTAGAAAACACCTTGCTGGCGTTTGCGCTGTTGCGCACGCGCTATGCCGATGCGACCTTGACCATCGCGGGGACCGGCAGCGACGCAAACGAATTGCGGCAGCTCAGCGAGTCGCTGGGGAACCGGGGTATCCGATTCCTGGGTAGGATCGAGCCTTCCGCCATGCCTCGCCTGTATGAAGAAGCGGACATCTTCTTGAATTCATCCCTGGCGGATCATCAGTCGACTGCCGTGCTGGAGGCCATGGCCTCGGGACTTCCGGTCGTCACGACGGGCGTGGGCGATATTCCCGCTCTGCTGCAGGACGGGATTACGGGAATGATCGTGCCGCCGCAAGATCCGAGGACGATGGCAAAAGCCGCGACCGTCCTACTGGAGCGCCCGGGGTTCGCACAACTGATCGGCTATCGCGCGAAGGAACGCCTCGATCTTCACACCTGGTCCCATGTTCGTAACGCGTGGGCGGACGTCTATTCCGGGCGGTCCACAATGTCTCCGGCTCAGGCGGAAAACGCACTGCAAGAGACGGGCCACGCCGCGTGAAGCGTCGTTCGTGAAGCGTGAGGCGTTTTCGGATTCCGACAACTCAGAACTCAGAACTCAGAATTTCTTCCCCCGTTCTGGTCAAGTAATCGGAGATCACACTATCGCCATGGAGGAGGTCTAGCATCATGTGTGGGATTGCGGGCATCGTCAAGTTCTCTATGCGGGATCGTATCGAAGAAGACCGGCTGATCCGCATGCGCGATGTGCAGCGTCACCGTGGTCCCGATGGGGCCGGTCTATGGTCCCATGGGCCGGTCGGATTGGCTCATCGCCGGTTGGCGATCGTGGACGTGGCCGGGGGGCATCAGCCCATGGCCAATGAGGACGAGTCGGTCTGGATCGTCTTCAACGGAGAAATTTACAACCACCCGCAGTTGCGCCCGGAACTGGAAGCGCGTGGACATCGCTACCGCACCCGCAGCGATACCGAAACAATCCTGCACTTGTACGAGGAGGAGGGAGAGCGGTGTGTCGAACGGCTGCGCGGGATGTTTGCGTTTGCGCTCTGGGATCGCGTGCAAGGCCGGCTGCTGCTCGCGCGCGATCGCCTGGGTATCAAGCCGCTGTACTACGCCTGCACGGACCAAGAGCTGCTGTTTGCCTCGGAGATCAAGGGCATCCTGGCCGCGGAGGCATTTCGTCCTGAATTCAACGACGCGATCCTGCCGGAGTTTTTGGCGTCCCGGTTTGTCGCGGGCGAAGAAACGTTCTTTCGGCGCGTGCGCAAGTTGCTTCCGGGCCGCACGCTGTCCTGGTCCGCCGCCGAGGGATTTCGCGAGCGGCGGTATTGGCATCCGCCGGTCCTGAACGATCGTTCTCCCGCCGACCTACAGGAGCGAGGGCGGGAGGTGCGCGCCAAGCTGGAATCTGTTGTGTGCAGTCATTTGATGAGCGATGTGCCCGTGGGGCTGTTCCTGTCCGGCGGACTGGACTCGACGGTGCTTGCGGCGCTGATGGCCCCGGCGGTGTCCCACCCGTTGCATGCCTTCTCAGTCGGATTTTCGGAAGCAGAAGCCAACGAATTGCCCTATGCGCGGCTCGCCGCCCGATCGGTGGGAGCCGAGTATCACGAGGTCCTTGTCTCGCCTCACGAATTCTTTCAGGCGCTGCCTCGCTTGGTGTGGCACGAGGATGAACCGATCGCCTTCAATTCCAGCGTGCCGCTGTATTTTGTGTCCAAGCTGGCGCAGCAGCATGTCAAGGTCGTCCTCACCGGCGAAGGGGCGGATGAGCTGTTTCTCGGTTACGACTACCGCTACCGCGTGACGGCGCTGAACGAGCGGCTGGGCCGTCTGTA
Source organism: Nitrospiraceae bacterium (assembly GCA_046715215.1). Taxonomy (GTDB): domain Bacteria; phylum Nitrospirota; class Nitrospiria; order Nitrospirales; family Nitrospiraceae; genus Palsa-1315. The sequence continues at coordinate 9,360 of JBKJZK010000047.1, read as the reverse complement.
TTGGGGCGCGACGCCGGAGACGATCCGTCGTGGAGTGGCGCGCATGCTTGCTGGTCTTCCGAGTGCCGTCCGCCGCTATGCCGAGCGATCGTTCCTGGCGTATCCGCCTGGTCCCCGTGGAGTGTTTTTCGATAATTTCTCTGTGTTTCCCACGGCAATGCAGCGCGAGTTGATCCGGGACAGTGGGGTCCTGACTTCCCGCGATCCGCACGCCGACGGGCTTCGATACTGGAACGAACATCAGGAAGGCCTGCTCGAACGCATGAGCTATGTGGATGTGCAAACGCATCTGGTGGAGTTACTCATGAAGCAGGATCAGATGAGTATGGCGGCGTCGATCGAGAGCCGCGTCCCGTATCTCGACCATGAACTGGTCGACTTGGTCGGGGCGATGCCCGGCCAGTTCCGCCTGCACGGGTGGGAGACCAAAGCGGTCTTGCGGAACGCCGTTCGGCATCTCATTCCGAACGAGATTCTGACGAGGCCCAAGATGGGCTTTCCGGTTCCGTTGGGCCGGTGGCTGCAGGGACCGTATTGGCCGATAGTGAAAGATCTGGTGCTCGGGCCGCGAGCCCTGGCCCGCGGCCTCTTCAAGCCGGCCGCCGTCACGCGCATGGCGGAAGAACATCGAAGCGGACGTCGTTCCCATACCGATCGACTGTGGTTGCTCATGAATTTGGAGCTGTGGCAGCGGCTGTTTCTCGACGGCGAAGATCCGGCCGCCTCTTCCTATGGCTCGATGGCGGAGGTGGCTGCATGGCGATTATGAACACTTCTGCTGGGTTCGTGAAGCGTGAAACGTCGGGCGTGCGTAGCTGAAAGGTGGACTATGATCGAGGGCAGATCGATTATTTGCATATCCCAGGATTGGCAGGGCGATCCGACGAGCAAAAAACATATCATGAGGATTCTGTCGAAACAGAATCGTGTGCTGTGGGTCAACTCGATCGGCATGCGGCGTCCGACGGCGGCCGCCGGCGATGTGCGACGGTTGTTCGCCAAGCTGCGGCGCATCGTCGCCGGTGTGCGCCAGGTGGAACCGAATATCTTCGTCATGGACCCGCCGGTCTTGCCGCTCCCCGGAGTTGCCGCGGCGGAACAGCTGAACCGTGTCGTCTTGGCGGCTTGGCTGCGTCGATTGTGCCGCCGGCTGGGGATGGACCGGCCGCTGCTGTGGTCGTTTTTACCGAACGTCAATTGGCTGTTGGGGCGGCTGAACGAACGGATGGTGATCTACCACTGTGTCGATGAATATTCCGAGTTCAGCGGCGTGCCGAAGGACGTCATTGTGCGGATGGAGCAGGATCTGATTCGGCGGGCCGACATCGTGTTCACCTCGGCGGAAAAACTATGCGACGAACGACGGGCGGTCAATCCACGGACCTACTTTATTCCACATGGAGTCGATGTCGCGCATTTCAGCCGCGCGTTGGATCCGGCGACTGTCGTGCCCTCCGAAATCCTGAGGCTGCCCAAGCCGGTAATCGGTTTTTTCGGCTTGCTGGCCGATTGGGTGGATCTCGACATAATCGGAGCGTTGGCACGGGCGCGCCCGCACTGGTCGTTTGCCCTCGTGGGCAAAGTGCAGACGGATCTGGGCGCAGTGGCGAGCCTGCCGAATGTGCATCTATTGGGACAACAACCGTATGCGGCGCTGCCGGCCTATTGCCGAGGCTTCGACGTCGGCTTGATTCCGTTTCGCATGAATGAACTGACGCTGCGCGTCAATCCGCTCAAGTTGCGGGAGTACTTGGCGGCGGGATTACCAGTGGTGTCGACGCCGTTGCCGGAAGTCGTTCGCTACCATGGGGTGGTTCACATCGCGTTCAATAAGGACAGCTTCTTACAGGAGATCGAAGCCGCCTTGAAAGAACGTTCGCGCGAGAACGATCGGCGCCGGGTTGACACGATGCGGAGCGAGGGATGGGAAGCGAGGGTCGCGGACATGTCCCGCATCATTGAAGACAGGCTTGCGGAGACCTCATGAGACGTCTATTCACGACCATTCAGACAGCCGTGCTGGCCGTGCTGGTTTTGAGCCCTGGTCTTGCGCCCGCAGCGATTCAGGGAGAAGGGCTGAGTGCCGCGCGGCCGGAATTGCCCCGTGAGTTCGTCGATACTGCGATCGTACCTTCGCCGGGCCGCACGCTCCCCGTGCCGTCCGGCGGCGATTTTCAGGATGCGCTCGATGAGGCCCAGCCCGGAGATGAGATCGTGCTGGAAGCGGGTACCGTCTACAAAGGCCCGTTCACGCTCCCGAACAAGAAACAGGGATCGGGATGGATTACCGTCCGTTCCAGCGCCGTGGGGCGGGAGTTTCCCTCGCCGGGAACCAGAGTGCAGCCGTCGCACGCCGCCAAAATGCCCAAGCTCGTATCCAGCCGGTACGGCGTCATTATTGCGCACAAGCGCGCGCATCACTTCCGCTTCATCGGGATCGAGATGAAACCGGCGGAGGAGACCCTCCTCCTCGACCTGGTGATGCTCGGCAACAATACGGACCGATCCGTCGAGGATCTGCCGCATCACATCATTCTGGACCGCTGCTTTGTGCACGGAGATCCGAAGAAAGGCGCACGTCGCGGGATCGCGATGAACGGCCGGCATCTGGCCGTGATCGATTCGTATGTGTCGGATTTCAAGGAAGTAGGGCAGGACTCACAGGCGGTGGCCGGGTGGGGCGGGAGCGGCCCGTTCAAGGTTGTCAATAATTTCCTGCAGGGAGCGGCAGAAAACCTTCTCTTCGGGGGAGGCGACCCGTCGATCCTCGGTCTCGTGCCCTCCGACATCGAAATTCGGGGCAATCATGTCGCCAAACCGCTTGCCTGGAAGCCCGGCGAGCCGGAGCACGACGGCAGCAACTGGCAGGTGAAGATTCTGTTCGAATTGAAGAACGCGCGCCGCGTGCTGGTGGACGGAAACATATTCGAATACAACTGGCAGCACCCCGGATACGGATTTGGCATCACGTTCACGGTGCGGAACGAGGAGGGGCGGTCGCCATGGGCGGTGATCGAAGACGTCACGTTCACGAACAACATCGTTCGGCACAGTCCGAGCGCCGTCAACATCATGGGATTCGACGACCGTCATCCGCCCAGCGAACAAGGGAAACGGATACTGATCAGGAACAATATCTTCGACGATATCAATGGACCTCGTTGGGGAGGGAAGGGAAGGCTGTTTCAGCTGCTGCGGGGCACGAAGGACATCGTCATCGAGCACAACACCGCCTTCCACACCGGGCATATTCTCATGGCCGAGGGAGACCCGCATGAAGGATTTGTCTACCGGTCCAACATCACGCCGCACAACGAATACGGCATGGAAGGAGCCGGCACCGGCGTCGGAACCTCGACATTGGAACGGCATTTTCCGGGCGCCGTGGTCACGCATAACCTCATCATCGGCGGGGATGCGCAGCGCTATCCGGACGGTAATGTGTTCCCCGAATCGGTGCAGGCGGTGCCGTTCGCGAATTGGTCGGAAGGGGATTACCGCTTGATCCCATCCGGCCCGGCCACTCAAGAAGTCCCCGGAGTGGATGCAAAGTCCCTCTGTGCCGCGCTTGGAATCGCTGCTCGCACTGAGAGCATCTGTGTCCGGCACACCCAAGCCCATAGAGCGGCTACGCAATAATCCGCGAACAATCGGCACGCGCGACTGAACAGGAGGCAGACGTATGCAGGAGCTTCTCTCATCCACGGTCACTCGAGACACATCGGACGCCGGGAGTCCCCTGGCATCTCGATCCCACGATCAGGCCGGTTTACGCGACTGGGAATTGGCGGAGGTCCGGCGTAGCGCCGCGGAAGCCCAACAGGCCGACCGGACGTCCTTGTGCGCGACGGAGGACAATCTCGCGAAATATGTGAATCCTCCGCCGGATACGCTGTTCCACTTGGAGTATGCGTTTCATCTGCTGGGCAATGCAGCGAGACAAGAGGTGCTGGAGTACGGCTGCGGTTGGGGCGAAAACACGATCTTGCTGACCCACCGGGGCGCACATGTCCATGCGATCGATATTTCACCCGAGCTCATCGCCATCAACCAACAGCGGATGGACGTCAACGGGGTGACGAGCGGCGTGCGCCTCAGTGTGGCATCCGCCTATGAGGTGCCTTGTCCCGACGAGTCCGTAGACATCGTGTTTGGGATGATGATTCTGCATCATCTGGATTTGGCCCAGGCGGCACGGGAAGTGTATCGGGTGCTTCGCGTCGGCGGGCGAGGAATTTTTGCCGAACCGGTGCGAAGCTCGCCGACATTGCGCGCGTTGCGGAAACTGATTCCATACCGCCTGCCCCCACATGTGTCGCCGTATGAACGACCGTTGACCCTCACGGAAATAGACACGTTCTGCAAGGAGTTCAGGCTCGGACGATCGAGGAGCTTCGAGTTGCCGTTTTTACGGGCGACGGGGCATCTGCCGTTCCTTCAAAGCCGGCTGATGCCGCTCCGCCGGTGGGATCGGGCACTGCTCGCCCGTTTCCCCTGGCTGGAATATTATGCCGCGATTCGCGTGTTTGAAATACAGAAGTCGTGATTGATCCAGCCTGACCGTCTCCTGTTCGCATCGCTGCACGGTTTCTTCGCTTCAATCCTTCACACACCACCATGCATTCGTTCCTCTCAGAATTCGATACTGTGTCTGCCATCTTTACGCTGCTGGCGCTGGGGTTGCTCGTGTACACGTACCTCGGCTATCCGGTTGTACTGTGGCTTGTCGGCAAACTGAGGGCGCCTTTGAAGACGGCCTCGGGCGGGCCGAGCCGGTGGCCGACCGTCACGGTCATGATCTCCGCGCATAACGAGGAAGCGGTCATCTCGCGTCGAATACAGAATCTGCTGGAGCAGGATTACCCCAAGGACCACCTCCAGATTCTGATCGGCTCGGATGGATCGACCGACAGGACCAATGAGGAGGTCGCGCGGTATCGGTTCGCCAAGGTCCAGCTTGCGGCCTTCGCCGACCGGAGAGGCAAGGCGAGCGTCCTCAACGACCTCGTGGCGCAAGCCACCGGGGAATATCTCGTGTTCACCGATGCGGCGACCGTCTTCTATCCTGATTCCCTCACGCAGTTGATGACGGGTTTCTATCGTTATCCCACCGCCGCCGTGATCGGGGGAGAGCTGGAGCTTCGAAGTCCGCAGACCTCCGGCAATCCGGATGGGCTCTATTGGCGATACGAAATGTTCTTAAAGACGATCGAATCGCAGGTCGGCGCGGGACTCGGCGCGAGCGGGGCGATCTATGCGATCAGACGGAAGGACTATCAGCCGTTGCCTCCTCAAACCATGGCCGACGACTTGCTTGAACCCATGCTCATTCGCCTGCACACGAAAGGCGATGTGGTGCTTCATCCTGGGGCGCGGGCGTGGCAAGTCACTCCGACACATGTGGCCGACGAATTCCACCGCCGCGTCAGAACCGGGGGAGGAATTGCCCATGTGCTGGTCGAGACCTGGCGCCTGCTTCTCCCTCAGTGGGGGACCGTCGCGCTGGCCTATTGGTCGCACAAGGCATTCCGGTTACTGGGTCCCTGGATCTTGTTCACTGCGATGGCTGCCAATCTATGGCTGCTCAATCGCCGGGTTTTTCAGGCGCTCTTGCTCATGCAGGCCACGGTGTATGGTTTGGGTCTCGCGGCCGGACGATTGCGCGTGATTCCGGTCGTGGGTAAGGCGGCCATTGCAGCCCGATATTTTCTCTTGTTGAATGCCGCGCTCGCCGTGGGCTGTCTTAAATTCCTGTTCGGCATGGCGAGGCCGACATGGGACAGAACACAGCGGCCTAGCGAGCCGGAACTGAAGCCACAGGAAGCGGCTGATGAACAGCGGCCGGCTGCGTAATGCGGAATCAGCAGGCTTCGGACGCGAAGCCTGCGTAGCGATTTTCCTTCCGCTAATGACGACGGTTGAGGCGAGGGCAGCGGGCCATTTATTCTAAGCGGAAAAGCTACCCTCGGTTCGTTCTCAGGTTGCGGGGTGCTGTGGGCGGAGTGCCGTCCCCGGGCGCCGTCAACCGCTGGGAGGGAACCTTGACCAGAAACGCGTCCAGCCGATTACCGCCGAGATTGGTCGTCCAGATGAAGTACTTGCCGCTGATATCAAGATTGCCCTTCGGGGTCTTGGCGTAGTCGGTCCCGCCGCCGAGTGCATCGAGATTCGTCATGATGGGCGCCACAACAAGTTGGTCATAGGAGACATCGAGTCGAAAACAGACCATTTCGTTTTGAACCGCACCGCGATCAGCGTTACTGCCACAGGCGTACTGCTGCTTCATCGAGAGGGAAGCGTTGGCGTTCTCATGAGAGATGTGGCCGGCTTGCGATACATTCCAATTCACATTGTAAAAGACTGGCGGTCCCTTCGTCCACGTCGGTCCGAATGTCCAGGTGATCGAGGCATTCGGCAACGAATTCCAATTGTCTGAGCCGGCGACATAGCCGTAGCCCATGTCGGCATGGGACACGCCGCCGTTTTGATCGTACACGGTAGTCTGGACTCCAGTCTGCAAGTCAATGAAGACGTTCTCCATATCGTTTTGATTGTCGATATTCTCCTGAATCATCAGATACCGCCCGCTTTTGTCGATATGGCATTCATCGAAGGTGCCCTGCTTGGCGAAAAACGAAAACTGCTGGGTCGTTTCGCTGTAGACCAGGCAGCCCAGATCCTCAGCGGTGTCCAAGACGCGCAGTGTGGCGCTGTGGACCGAATCATCGTTGCTGGAGTGCATCTGCCAGATATAGCGGTTGCTGCCGAATTGTGACGTGATGTCGAATACCGTGTCGAAGAGATGTGAGACGACGTCGTAGCGCAGCATCTTCGGACCGTCGTTCACATAGAGTTTGTTCGCCCGCGAGGCGCTGAAGTACCATCCGTCACCGCTTCGACCGGAGAATCTGCTGATGGACGGAAAGAGCGGGCCGATCTTCGTCACCGCATCGGTGGTCTTGTCCAGTTTGAACAGCGTCGGGCCGGACCCTCCCTTGGCGCTGTTCAACCCCAGGAAAATCCACATGTCGTTGCTGCCCTCGTGCGCGTTGGTATTCCGCCAATATGAATAGCCGACATTGGCGACGCAATCCGTTCCGCCGCAATCCGATGCCTCCGTTATGCGGATGGCTTTTGTATTGTAGGGAGCGGGAAACGTGAAGGCGCCGCGTGTCGGGGGGACGAACGATTGAATCTGCGAAGCGGTATAGCGCGCGCGCGTGGCCGTCCCTTGTTTTTCCACCCAGCCGCCCGGGAACTGGTTGGACACTTGCCCGACGACCGTGGCGGTCGTCGAAAGCAGCAGGAGCGAGATCAGCACAGCGGCGCGGAGAATTGTCGAACTCCGTGTAACGAGCGACATAGCCTTCCTCCGGGTTGTTGAATCAAGAGGTCCGTTTCTTCCAAAACGGCTTAAGTTTCCTCTCGTTCTCCACAAGACGGTAACATCGTTGGACGGATCGTTCATGAAAACAGGTAAATAGTATGTCAATAGATGGAAAGTACCGCGTAAAGAGACGGTAAAAAGTTGCGTTCATGCAACGGAGGGAATCTCCAGGGTCCGGCGGCAGACTCGATCAACGTCGTCGACGCCGCGGAGGGGGGAAGGCGGAAGTCCTCTCGCTCCCTGAGAAGCGATCAGTCGGTCAGTACCTGTGATGGTACTTTGACGAGGAAGGCCTCCAGTCGATTGCCTGACAAATTGGTGGTCCAGATGAAATATTGCCCGGTGATGTCCAGATTTCCTTTGGGCAGCTTCCCGTAATCGGTGTGGCCGCCGGCCGTGTCGAGATTCGTCATCACCGGCGCCACGATCAAGTCCATGTTGGATCCGTCCATCCGCACACAGGCAATCTCGTTCTGGACACCGGAGCGGTCGGCATTGCTGCCGCACGCGTATTGCTTGTTCATCGGCAGGTTCGGCTTCGCGTTCGCATGGGACACATGGCTCATCATTCCAAGATTCCAATTGATGTTGTGGTGCACGACCGGACCTCTGGTGACCGCCCTCCCGAAATACCACAAGATGGTGGCATTGGGTAACGCATTCCAGTTGTCCGATCCCACGGTCGTGATCTCCCATATCATCGGTGCCCGACCCGGGGTCGAGTCCAGCCGAACATAGGGACAAACCTAGCATGTCGCTTCTTAAACGAAGTGAATGGGAGGGAAGTGTGGGAGGTGGATTAGGGAAATTCTATGTAAAAAAGGTAAAACCAGACAGGCTGTCCGTCGAAAGGACTTGCGTAGGCGCGAGATAGCAGGAGGGAAATGGATGGGATGGCGATGCGAGGTTATTCAGGCGGGGCCGGATCGAGCCGATATCCCACATTGCGGACGGTGAAGATCCGGGAACCTTCCTGACCTAGCTTGTTCCGCAGGCTGCGGATGTGCACATCGATCGTCCGGGACTGCAGGTCCGCGTCCTTGTTATGTCCCCAGACCGATTCGAACAAGGCGTCTCGGCTCAGCACTCGTCCGTTGGTCATGATGAGCGCCCTCAGGAGATTGAACTCCTTCGACGTAAGATGGATCGGCTTGCCGCGCAGCGTGATGGTGTAGCGATCGAGCTGCATCTCCAGACTTCCCACTTTGAGCACGCGGGCCGGATCGGTCGGAGCGGAACGGCGCAAGCGGCCCTTTACGCGCGCGATCAATTCGTTGGCCTGAAAGGGCTTCGTGATGTAATCGTCGGCCCCGAGTTCCAGCCCGATCACTTTATCGGTTTCTTCATCTTTGCCGCTGAGGATGATGATGGGCAAATGGGCCGTAAGGGGATCGTGGCGAATGCGCCGGCAGACTTCCAAACCGTCCAGCCCGGGCAGAATTAAATCCAGCAGCACGAGATCCGGCTTGTCCCGCCTGACGGCTTCCAACGCTTCCAGCCCGTCTTGGGCGACCGTCACCTGAAAGCCCTCGCGCTCCAACAGCGACCGCAAAAGCGTGACGACGCTCTCCATGTCTTCGACGATCAGTATCTTGGCCATTGCGCACACGATCTCCAGCGGCTTATGGTTCAATCAAGCGGCGCCGGATGGAATACCGGACCAAGCCGGCCGTGTCATGGATGTCCAGTTTGTCCATAATCCGATGGCGATGACATTCGGCGGTCTTGACGCTGATTCCCAGCATGCCGGCCAGCTTTTTCGTCGTCATTCCTTCCGCCACGAGTTGCAGCACTTCCCGCTCCCGGGTGGTCAGGGGGTCGGGCGGCAGATCGGTCTTCGCGAGATAGGCGTGGATGACGGTTTGTGAAATGCCTGGGCTCAAATAAAAGGACCCCTTCGATACCTCGTGGATGGCCCGCACCACATCTTCAACCGCCTGCGTTTTCAGCAGATAGCCTTTGACGCCGGCGCG
>JBKJZK010000046.1:0-2495 GCA_046715215.1 Nitrospiraceae bacterium | reverse complement strand
GCCTGGTCCCAGGCGGCTCATCCTGACTCTGGCCAGACGGCGTAGGAAGAGGCGGGACCAAGCTGAGAGAAAAGGCGGAATCCGTGCAAAGTCAGGTAGGTCACCAACCAAACCTGTTTCAGTCGATGCTCGGCTGCCTGGGCGTCCTCTTCCGCTTGGAGCGGCGGATCCTCGCCCTGATCTTTTCGTATTCGATTGCCATCGGACTCTTCTCGCTCATCGTCCCTCTCACAGTCCAAGAGCTGGTCAACACGTTTGCCTTCGCCATTCAGCCCATTACCGTTGTGACACTCGCGGGGGTGATGGTGGCTGGGCTTCTGTTTGTCGGAGCGTTTCGTGCCTTGCAGTTCTACGCCGTCGAGGTGCTGGAGCGCCGGGTCTTCGCCCGCGTCGCCCTCGGCATGGCCCAGCAATTGCCCCATCTGCAATTTCTAGAGTTCCAGCCCCGCTACGCCAATTACTTCATGGAGACGGTCTTTATGCAACGGGCGCTCTCTGTGCTCCTCGTCGACCTGATCAATGTCATCGTGGGCGGCACGGTGGGCATGACCATCCTTGTTTTCTATCATCCGTACTTCTTGCTGTATAACGCACTGATCCTCTCAGGATTCACCGTCGTCGTTTTCCTCATGTCGCATGGAGGACTCAAGGCCACCATCGACATGTCACATGCAAAGTATGAGACCCTACACTGGTTGCAGGAGATCTCTCACAATCTGCTGCATTTCAAATCCACGGACAGCCAAGCGCTGCTGCTGCGAAGGACCGACGAGTTCGTTCATTCCTACCTTGAGACCAGACATACTCGATTCGCCATTCTGATTCGCCAGTACCTTGGATCGGTCGGCTGGCAAGCCGTCGCCCACAGCGGCCTCCTCGCCATCGCCGGGTGGTTGTTGTCCATTGGCCAGTTGACGCTCGGACAACTGGTGGCCGCCGAGGTCGTCGTCGGCGGCCTCCTCTTGAGTTTCGATGCCGTCGTTAAACGCATGGGACACATTTATTACTTCTTAACTGGTTTGAACGAGCTTGATTTTCTGTTCTCGCTTCCGAAGGACCAAGCCTCCGCCACTCTCTCCGTCCCGCTGCCTGATCCAACCATTCACGGCATTCGCATGACCTGCAAAGACATCGCGGTCATCCACCCCGGAATGCCGCCGACTTTCGAACCTTTTAATCTTGAAGTCATCCCTGGCGAAAAGATCGGCGTCTACACCAGTACGGCGGCGGCTAAAACGGCGCTCGCGCGAGTCTTGGCTGGCCTGGAGACCCCGACCGGCGGCGTGCTTCGCTACAACGGAGTGGACCTTCGCCACCTCGAGCTTCATGCCATCAATCGTTGTCGGGGGTTCATGCTCGACTCCCAGCTCACCCTGTTTGAAGGCACGATCGAGGATAATATCGTCCTGGGGCGATCCTCTATCCCTTACAGCGACGTCCAGTGGGCCCTGCGCTTCACCGAACTCGAAGAGGATGTCGACGCGCTCCCACAGGGTCTCAAGACACACATCCGAGCCCCCGGGCAGATTCTCGCCCCGACCCATATCACACGCATCTTGCTCGCACGGGCGATCCTGGCCCGCCCGCAAATCCTCATCTTTGACGGCATCATCCACACCATGCCACCGGCCATGCGCGAGACCGTCTTGCGGCGGCTCTGCTCAAAAGATGAACCCTGGTCGGTGATCTTTGTGTCGAACGATCCGAATCTCACGCCGCACGTCGACCGGCGAATCATTCTCGATTGAGCGGAGGAGCACGGTGAGGCTTACAACTTTTCTTCGATCCTGTCGCCCGAGCGCCTCACAACTGGTCATCAGTCTGCTAATCGCCGGCCTGGGCTGGCTGAGCGGCCAAGCCCTGAGCCTGGTCGACCAAGACCTGCGGATCATGTATGCCGAGTACACGCTCGGGGCCACCGATCTTGCCCACATTTCTGCAGACGTCATGCGACACCGGAACACCATCCTCCTCGCCCTCGAAGCGGACAGCCAGAAGGACTTCGAGCGGATCACGGAATCCTTGCCCGCGCAGCGTGCGGGAATTCAGCATGCCGTGGACCGGTATGCGGCTGCAGGGCTCCGCGTCTCACGGAGCGGCCGCAGTGAGCCGGAAGACATTGAGGCGGTTCGGCGGAGTCTCGACCAGTACTTCTCCGTGGCCAGCACGACCGTGCAACTCTTGACGCAAGAATGGACGGCCGTCTCCCCGATAGAACGGGAAGCCATCAGGCGGAAAGCGGAAGTGCACGCCGCCGACAATGCAGGCCCGAAAATGATTCAGGTCAGTCTGGCGCTGGATCGACTGCTGGACACTGTGGCGGACGTGGCAAAAGATATGCGCGATGAAGGCACGAAGACGATCCGACTCACAAGCCTGCTGCTCGTCGGTGGAAGTCTTTTCATCGCTTTCCTGAATCTCTTTTTCACCAGGCAGCGGGGAGGGATCTCCCGTCAGGCTGCTGGCCCGGACGAGCCTGAGAGCAATCCCCGCCA
>JBKJZK010000045.1:0-9506 GCA_046715215.1 Nitrospiraceae bacterium | reverse complement strand
GTGAATGAACCCCTCTGACCTCCTCCGCCAAGAGATCTCCTTACAATTAGTGGCAAAGTATAGCAAATCAGATTACCTAGCACAAACAAAGACCATTCTCCGGCAGATCGACATTGTGGGTGATATTTCTCGTCTTCACTCATGAACAGACAGTGCTACTCGATCGTGGGATCCCAGCTTGGAGGGAAGGCCGTCTCTTGCCTTTGCACAGATCCCTGAGTAGAATCCGTCCATACGAATTTCCCGAGGGGTTGTCATGCTCAAATTGATGCGCGAAGCGTCTCATAGCTATCCGTGGATCCTCAAGTCCTTCATGGGGATCATCGCCCTCGCCTTCGTCATCACTATGGGCTGGTGGGGGTTCGGTGAACAATCCGGCACCGTGGTCGCCTCAGTCGGAGATCTCACCGTGTCTCACGATGAATTCCGACGCGCCTATGAAAATACCTATCGCTTCTATAAGGACAAAGTCCCTGGAGAATTCAAAGACGAAACGATCAAACAATTAGTGGTGGATCAACTCATTGACAATCGGACCTGGCTCATCGCGGCAAAGAACATGGGCCTCACCGTGGCTAACGACGACCTGCGTGAAATCATCATGCAGATCCCGGACTTTCAAAAGGATGGCACATTCGATCCGGAAATCTACCAACGGCTCCTGGCGGCTAATCATCTGACGCCCGCGATATTCGAAGCGATGGAAGCGAAAGAAGTGCTGAGCAACAAAGCCCGGATGATCATCCGCGACGCCGTGGCCCTTACCCCTGCCGAGCTTGCCGAGGCGCAAACCCTCACGCTACGGCAAACGGAATCAAATCCCGCGAAGGCTGCCGCGGCGAAGGACCGTGCCGTGCAAGACGTCCTCTTTCAAAAGCAGCAACGCGCTCTGATGGCCTACACTGAATCGCTCAAAACGACCGTCCCCATCAAGATCAACCGCGAGTTGCTTTAGCGCCACTCGTCAAAAGTCATCAGGTCATACAGTCTCAGACGATCTTAGGACTGGGCTTTCGGACTTGATGACTTTCAGACACTGTCAGCAGGCTGCGGAAAAACTCCGTTTATGCACAATACACCCTTGAATCTGACAGAATGGGCCGATGACAAAATAGACGCAGGATGCTCAAAAAGGCCGTCCAGCAAGGCCGCAGCGAGTGAAGACCGGAGGCGTTACCCTCTGGGGTACGTGGAGGATCTGAACGATGCGAGAACGCCGCTGGCGGACTTTTTCAGCATTCTGCTAGAGAATCAACATCGCATCGCCATAGCTATAGAAGCGGTACCGCTCTCGAAGCGCCTCTGCATAGGCCTGTCGAAGAAATTCTGTCCCGGCCAATGCGGAGACCAGCATCAGCAATGTGGTCCGTGGCAAATGAAAATTCGTGAGGAGGGCATCGACCACCTTGAACGGAAACCCTGGTGTCATAAACATATCTGTCTCTCCACGATAGGGTCGGATCTGGCCGTCCGCGCGAGCCGCAGTTTCGAGCGCGCGGACGACCGTGGTCCCGACAGCGACAATTCGTCTCCCTGTGGCTCGCACCTGTTCGATGGCACGAACCGCCTCTGCTCCGACCTCGGTCCATTCTGCGCCCATCCGATGGTCTTCGATCTGATTCACCGTCACCGGCTTGAAGGTCCCGACACCAACATGGAGTGTGACGGTCGTGAGACCGATCCCTCGCTGTTGCAGCTGTGCGAGCAGCTCCTGTGTGAAATGGAGCCCGGCGGTCGGCGCCGCAATGGCACCCTCATGCTGCGCGAATAGGGTTTGGTACCATTCCCGATCCTGGTCAGTCGGTGGGCGTTTCAAGTAGGGCGGAAGTGGCATTCGACCATATTGTCGCAGCCATTCGGAAAACGGAATCGGACTCTCAACCCGAACCATCGTTCTGGTCGCGCAACGCTCGACCACCACAGCAGAAGCCTCTGCCCCCATCTCAATAATCTGTCCGGGCCGAAACGTTCCCTTGATCAACACTTCCCAGATCGCATCGCCAAGATCCTTCACAAAGAGGATCTCGACCTCCGCGCCGGAAGGGCGCTTCCGTCCAGCCACGCGCGCAGTCAACACCTTCGTATTGTTGACCACGAGGAGATCGCCGGACTGAAGAAGATCGGGCAACTCGTCGACGCGGCGATGGGCGAGTAAGCGATCGAGAGGCTGGAGGACGAGCAGCCTGGCGTGATCGCGCGGGAGGCATGGGTGAGAAGCAATCAGCGAGGGATCGAACGGAAAATCGAATTCGGAAAGCTGCATCAGGAGGACGGCGGAATCGGAGGTTTTGTCAGCGTCATATTCTGCAGTTCGGTGCCCGGATAATAATACCGAAGAATCGTGGAGAAGGGATAGCCCAACTCAGCCAGCTCTTTCGCGCCCCACTGGCACATGCCAACGGCGTGGCCAGCCCCGAAGCCGGAAAGCACCACATCTCGGCCGATAGATTCGATGGCAAACTGAGTGCTCGGAATGATGGTGTACCCGACCGCTTTCCGCAACTCTTCTCCGCGAAGAACCAATTCTCCACCAGAATGGAGAATGCGCAGCTTCGCGACTCGCCCCCCGCGGCTGAACGACAGAGGCGTCATTGTCGCGATCGTCCCCACGGAAAATCCCTGCTGTCGCAAATTCTGTTCGAGGGTATCGATTTTGAAGGAGGACTTCCATTGATAATAGGGCGAGGCAAGGTCGAAGGGACACTCCACGCCCTTCAGATAGGGATACTCTTTCGACCAGACATTCATGGCATCTTCCGTCAGCCCGGCGGCTGTTGATGAGAAGGCTGCGTAAATCGGCCCATCCTGATAGGTCACAACCAACCCGCGTGTATCTTCGACCGCGCGCAGGATCCCCACATCAATCCCCTGCTTCCCGCGATAGACTTGATCTTGCACCGTAGCCTCCACGTCGTACTCCCGTGTAGCGCTCAACATCTGCTGGTAGAGCGCATAGGTCCGTGCGGCGACCGCCTGGGCTTTCAACATCTCCGGGTGCCAGGTCGAACTGACCTCGGCGGGAACCACTCCTTTGACGTACTCTTCAAGATCCACTCGATTAATGACCAAAAACCCCTTGCCTCTTCGCACGAGATGGACAATGCCGCTCACCGAGATCGCCGTGCCGGAGTCGCCCGATGATATCGCCGCGCCGTTGGGCTTCCGAGCGGGCCGTGGGAAGGTCAGCGTAAGGCCTTGCTCTCCGCCACGCAGCGTCAATTGCTCCGTTTGCATGCGGACACCATTCTGCAAAAACCCCGTTCCAGCGGTTGCGACCTGGACCGGCGTGCGCAAAGCCTGACCACGGCCTTTCGCATCCGTCACCCACAATGGACCGTCTGCACGGATATCGAGCCGTGGCACATCGGCCGACAGCAGAACTCGGATCGACTCGGCCGCCTCGGTTCCCGAGGACAGGCTGAGAAAGCATGCTCCCGCTACGATGGCTCGATACACTGTACCCCTCAGTTGTTTCACCGGCGAAAAATCCATGTTACTAAGTAGAATGCCAGACTTAAGATGATGCTGATGAGCAGGCTGGTTGCGAGCGGAAATGAAAAGCTGAAGTTATCTCGTTGAATGGAGATGTCGCCGGGAAGCTTGCCGAACCATCCCAGGAGATTCCCGATTCCTGGAACGCGGTCTGCGATCAGCAGCAACAGGCCAACCAGCACTACGCAGAGCCCGACTCCGATGAAGACCTTGCCCAGACTTCCCCACTCAGCCATCAACCTCGAGCCAAATGTTCTGCGATTTGTACCGCATTGAGTGCGGCCCCTTTGCGCAAATTATCCGCCACCACCCACAGATTGAGACCATTGGCGATCGATTCATCTTCACGAACGCGGCCGACATAAACCTCATCCTTCCCGGCCACCTCCACCGGCATGGGATAGATCTTGTGTGCAGGATCGTCATAGAGCAGCACGCCGGGCGCGGTGGAGAGAATGGCGCGGGCCTCGTTCGCCGATAACTTCCGCTCAGTCTCAATGTTGATGGCTTCCGAATGTCCGACATACACCGGGACCCGTACCGTCGTCGCCGTCACATGAATCGACTGGTCGCCCATGATCTTTCTAGTCTCATGAACCATCTTCATCTCTTCCTTCGTATACCCCGACGGCAGAAAATCGTCGATCTGAGGCAAGCAATTGAAGGCGATCTGATAGGGGTAGACCTTGGGACTCGCCGACTTGAAGCTCAGCAGATCTTGACATTCCGTCATCAACTCATCCATGGCGTCTTTTCCCGTGCCGGAGACCGATTGAAAGGTCGTGACGACAATCCGCTTGATCCTGGCCTCATCATGCAGGGGTTTCAGCGCCACGACCATTTGAATCGTGGAACAATTCGGATTGGCAATGATACCCTTGTGCCGTTGAATGTCGTGCGCGTTCACCTCCGGCACCACGAGCGGCACTTCAGGCGTCATCCTCCAGGCGGCACTATTATCGATCACCACCGCACCAGCTTTCACTGCGATCGGAGCGAACTCTCGACTGAGATCCGCTCCGGCGGAAAAAAGCGCGATGTCCACGCCGGCAAACGAGTCCTTCGTCAAAACCTCAATGGGCACCTCGTTCCCCTCAAATGTCACCATACCGCCGGCCGAACGAGTCGATGCGAGCGGGACCAGACGTATGACGGGAAACTTTCGTTCCTCGAGCACCTCGATCATTTCTGTGCCGACCGCTCCGGTCGCACCGACGACCGCCACGACATACCCTGATTTCTTTTTCAACATGAGACTCGATCCTACCTACTGCGCGATCTCGCGAATACGATGATTGAATGTATCGGCCACGAGCAAATGCCCCTCGTGGCTCAACACGATTCCAAACGGGTAATTCAAGCCGGCTTCGAAGGCCGCGCCCTCGTCGCCACCGTAGTGTGCGACACCAACCCCGGCAATGCGCTCAATACGCCCAGTGGTTCGATCCCATCGCCGCACCAAATGATTGTCCGAATCGGTGAAGAAGAGATTCCCCTGTTCATCCAACGCAATCCCCGATGGCCGAGAGAGACTGCTGCTGGGTGGTTCATCAGGCCCCTGGTACCGATACTCACCGCCATCGCCCACCACGGTTCGTATGAGACCAGTGACGGGATCAACAGCACGAATCCTTCCGTTGAAGCTGTCGGCAATAAACAACGTGCCATCTGACGCAAGCGCCAATCCGCTGGGACCGGCTAGACCGGCTTCCATCGCAGCCACATTATCTCCATTATACGCAGCCGTCCCTGTCCCCGCGACCGTACAAATCACTCCGGCGGTCAAATCCACCGCCCTCACGCGGTTGTTGCTCTGGTCGGCAATATAGAGGACGCCCTCGGCACTCACCGCTAAAGCAGCCGGTTCGTTCAACCCGGCCTCCACGGCCGATCCCCCGTCACCCGAGCACCGAGGTTGGCCCAGGCCGGCGACTGTCGTGATCACCCCTGTTGCCGCATCCACACGCCGCACCCGATGGTTCAGGGTGTCCGCAATGTAGAGATGCCCTGCCCGATCGACCACAACCGCGGTCGGAAAATTCAACAGAGCTTGAACGGCTAAACTACCGTCGCCACTGAAGCGTTTCGCCAACGCTGTACCGGTCACAACATATCGCACGGTCCCACTCAAGTCAGTCTGTCGGGTAAAGGCGTGCGAGTTGACAGTGTCGCTTTCGGCAAAAGGATCGCCATCCCCTCCCTCGGCCACCGGAGCGGGCGAAACGCGTTTCGCTTCAGATCCGACTCCCTGGGTACACCCAGCTACCGTCCTGATACATTGGGTCTTCCGGTCGATCCTTCGAACGACGTGGTTCTCAGAGTCGGCGATAAACAGGTTTCCTTCTGCATCGAGAGTGAGACTCTTCGGCTCATTCAGACGTGCAGCAAAGGCCACAGCTCCGTCACCGGACCAGCCAGAGTCTCCGGTACCGGCAATGGTCTGGATCAATCCAGCTTTGAGATCTGCTCTCATCTGTCTCAAGAGTCTTGTTTAGTCCAGATTTCGCAGGATAGCCTCGCCCATGTCTGTCGTACTGACAAGGCGAGTACCGGGACTATGAATATCTTTCGTGCGATAGCCGAGATCGAGAGTTTTCATGATCGCCTGGTCAATAGCTGCTGCTTCCGCATCCAACTTAAACGCATAGGACAGCATCATCGCCGCCGAGGCAATCGTCGCAATGGGATTCGCCACATTTTTTCCGGCAATGTCCGGCGCGCTGCCGTGAATCGGCTCGAACAGTCCGACCTGAGCGCCAATACTGGCCGACGGCAACATGCCGATGGAGCCGGTCAACATCGCGGCTTCATCGCTCAGAATGTCACCGAATATATTGTTGCAGAGCATCACATCGAACTGCCGCGGGTTGCGCACGAGTTGCATCGCCGCATTGTCAACGTAGATGTGACTCAACTCTACATCCCGGTAATCCTTGTGGACGTCGGTGACCACACGACGCCAGAGTTCGGATGACTCGAGTACGTTCGCTTTGTCGACGGACATCACTTTCTTTCGGCGTTTTCTCGCCGCCTCGAACGCCACTTTCGCAATGCGTTGGATTTCTTCAGTGGTATAGACCTCGGTATTGAAGCCTCGCTCGCTCCCGTTCGGCAGCTTCTCGATACCCTTGGGCTTCCCGAAATAGATGCCGCCGGTCAGCTCCCGAATGACGAGGATATTGATCCCCTCAATCACCTCGCGTTTCAGCGTTGAGGCATCGGCCAACATCGGATACAACTTCGCCGGGCGTAAATTCGCGTAGAGGCCCAGGTGCTCGCGCAATCCCAACAGCGCGCGTTCCGGACGCAAGCTATATTCCAGCCCTTCCCACTTGGGACCACCGACCGCACCGAGCAAGACGGCATCGCTCTGTTTGGCCAGGGTCAGCGTCTCCTGAGGGAGCGGCACGCCCACTTTGTCGATGGCCTGTCCGCCGACATCACCGGAAGGAAACTCGAACGTGTGCTGGAACTTCTCGGCCACAGCCTTCAGCACCTTCACGGCTTCAGGGACAATCTCCCGACCCACTCCATCGCCGGCTAGTACGGCAATCTTCGCCTTCACAGACCATTCTCCCTCGTTGTGAGTTATGACCTCACCACCCGCTATTCCAGGACTTCCTCATCCTCTGGCCGCCAAGCGGGATCGACCAAGCAGAGGAACTCGATGGGGGTGGGTCCACTATTTTCCAGAAACTGCTTGCCTCCCGGCGGCACGTAGATGACGGAGCCTGATTCCACCGTGACAACCGAGTCGTCTACGGTCAATCGTCCCCGACCGGTAATAATGTAGTAGACCTCTGAGGACGTCAACCTGTGCCATTTCGACCGAACGCCGGGAGCCAATGTCCCATGCGCCAGACTATACCCAAGCGCGAGGGGTTGTTTTGCCGGATGCAGCAGTTCTCGCAGGACGGTATGATCGCCGGCCAAAAACTCCGGCCGATCTGCCAGGGTGACATGAACCACGGCGCACCTCACAGTCAACGATACCTTCCCGGTCCCAGGCCGGAGCCGGTGACTCTACCGTGGTCACTTTCCCTAAATCAAGTTCACCTTTTGTTCGCCCTGCGCCTGTCTTCCCGCCAAGTACGACAACTTGTTTAGCGCATTGAGATAGGCCCGCGCCGAGGCCATGATGATATCCGTATCCGCCCCATGGCCTGAGACGGTGCGTCCATCTTCCTGAACCCGGACCGAGACTTCGCCCTGGGCATCAGTCCCACCGGTGATCGCCTTCACGACATACATGAGGAGCGTGCTCTTCGTCTGCGTGATTGTGGCAATCGTCCGATAGACCGCATCAACCGGCCCATCGCCTGTCCCGGTCTGCGAGGCGGTTTGTCCGTCGATCTCGAGTTCAACCGTGGCAGTCGGCACCTGATCCGTCCCGCTGGCCACATGGAACGATTTCAAGGTGATCCGATCGGCCATCTTGACCAACTCTTCGGAGACAATGACTTCGAGATCCTCTTCGTAGATCTCCTTCTTTTGATCGGCCAACTTCTTGAACCGCTCGAACGCATGGTTCACTTCCTCGTCTGAGAGCGTATACCCTAACTCCTCGAGACGCTGGCGAAACGCATGCCGGCCTGAAAGCTTCCCCATGACCATCTTGCTCTCAACCAGCCCAATCGTCTCTGGCTGCATGATTTCATAGGTCGTCTTGTCCTTCAGCAGCCCGTCTTGGTGAATGCCGGACGTATGGGCAAAGGCGTTCGCCCCGACGATCGCTTTGTTCGGTTGCACCACCATGCCGGTGATCTTGCTGACCAATCGGCTGGTCTTCGAAATCTCTTGGGTATGAATCTTCGTGTCGGCTTGATAGAAATCTTTCCTGGTCCGAAGCCCCATGACAATTTCTTCCAGCGCCGTGTTCCCTGCCCGCTCACCGATCCCGTTGATCGTGCACTCGACCTGGCCTGCCCCTTCGAACACCGCTGCCAAGCTATTCCCCACGGCGAGGCCGAGGTCGTTGTGGCAATGGACAGAGATCACCGCCCTCGCGCTGTTCGGGACCTGCTCGCGAATGCCACGAATGAGCCTGCCGAATTCTTGTGGCACCGCATAGCCGACCGTATCAGGAATATTGATCGTCCCGGCTCCTGCGGCAATCACTGCCTCGATCACCTCATAGAGATAGGCGGGGTCGGAGCGACTGGCATCCATGGGCGAAAATTCCACATCGTCCACGTAACCCCGTGCCCGTTGAACCATCTCGACTGCGCGCCTCTTCGCCTCGTCGCGCGTCATTCGGAACTGATGCCTCAAGTGGATATCCGAGGTCGAGAGAAACGTATGAATGCGGACCCTCGGGGCCCCCTTCAACGCCTCCCAAGCTCGATCGATATCCTCCGGACGCGCCCGCGCCAGACTGCAAATCGTCGGCCCCTCAACTTCCTGCGCGATCCGCCGCACCGCTTCAAAGTCCCCGGGCGAGCTATAGGCAAATCCCGCCTCGATGATATCGACCCCCAAACGCGCCAGCTGCTTCGCCACCATGATTTTCTCTTCCACATTCATGCTGGCCCCTGGAGATTGCTCGCCGTCCCGGAGCGTCGTATCGAAAATTCTGATCAAACGTGTCATGGTTTCCCCCCTTCTTCCCTTCCTATCGCATTGAGGATGCTCAAAGCGGTTGTTCAGCGAGGCCGCAGGCGAGTAAAACACCGCAGGCGTACCCTCCGTGGTACGTTGAGGATGTTTTCGAGCCGAGAACGAAGCTGGCAACCGCTTTCAGCAGCCGACAAAACAATAAGCCTCCATCCCTACGCCCAGGGACGGAGGCTTGAGAAGCTCCGTGGTACCACCCTGATTTAGCCAGGAACAACGTGTCGCTGTTCACAGCTCTTCATTGCGCCCTGTCACGGGGGCGAGGCGGAATCCATTACTCGGGTTTCGCGGATTCTGGCTCAGAGGCGAGTTCGGCGCCGCGCAGGCTGGTTTGCACCATTCACCAGCTCTCTCTCACTGCTGTGCGAATCGCGTACTACTCCTCGTCGCAGCCATTAGAA
>JBKJZK010000044.1:0-5314 GCA_046715215.1 Nitrospiraceae bacterium | reverse complement strand
GCTCTGCTCGGCCTCTGCCGCGACGAGTGTCTTGTTGCGAAACATAAAACGATCCGTGATCAATTGTTGGGAGATGGTCAGGGCATTGTTCGTCACCCAATACAACACAAGGCCCGCAGGAAAATTTACGAACAGGAATGTCATGCCCACCGGGAGCACCAACATGATTTTCGCTTGTGTCGGATCCATCGTGGTGGGTGTGATTTTCTGTTGGATAAACATCGTCGCCCCCATGATAACCGGCAACACATAGTAAGGATCTTGCACCGACAAATCGGTAATCCAGAGCATGAAAGGGGCTTGGCGCAAATCGATCGTCGTATAGAGAACGTTGAACAGGGCCACGAAGACCGGCATCTGCAAGATCATCGGGAGAAAGCCGCCCAGCGGATTCACTTTCTGATCCTTATACAGCTTCATTAACTCCTTGTTCAGACGGTCGCGGTCACCCTTGTATTTCTCCTGGACAGCAGCAATCTTGGGTTGGATCAGCCGCATCATTTTCATCGACTTGTAGCTCTTGTATTGCAACGGCACAAATAACAGCTTGATCGCCATCGTCAGCAGGATGATGGTGACCCCATAGTTATAGGCATAGTCATGGATGAACCTCAGCACATAAAAGATCGGCTTAGCGACCGACTTCACAACAGTCCAACTGCCGAAGATGAAGAATCCGAAATCGATCATATCTTCCAGGCCCACGTTCAACGAGCGGAGCGTGTCGTATTCCTTCGGGCCTGCAAACAGCTGAAGAGCCACCGAGGACGCGACCCCTGGCGCGGCCATCCGCACCCCAGTCGACACGATCTTATCGCCTTCGTTTTTGACCAGCGCGGCCGTACCCTGTTTCGGCATCAATACCGAAAGAAAGTACTTATCGTGCAATGCGACCCATTGAACCGTCCCCTTCCGTTCAAGCTCCTTGTCGGGGGTCTCTTTGTCTATTTTGTCGTCAACGAGCGAGGCCGATCCAATCACACCGATGAACCCACTACCCCATTCCACGATTCCGAAGTTAGTCCCCAACCCGACATCATAGGGTTCGGTCACCCCTTCCATAGCGACCGCTACATCCACCACATAACTATCGTAATGAAAGGTCAGCCGTTTCTCTATGCTGAGAGGGGTGACTGAATCGTGGAACCGCATCGTAACATGGCCGACAGGATGAGCGGCATCGAGACTTGTGAAATCGTTCTCAATATTATAGAGGCCTTCTCGAATCGCCTTGTCGATGTCGGCATTCGCAACCGTAATCGAGAGTGGGCCTCTGAACTTGCCCTCTTGATAAACGAGTTGCACCGGCTTTTTTTCTGGGGGCGCCGTATGGTATCGCTTCAGCTCCCAACTTCGAATCACCCCACCACGATTCGACAGTCCGACCCGAACCAGATCCGTTTCAATCGTCACAGTCTGTTCCGATGCTGGTGGGGAAAAATCCGACGAGGGAGCGTTGGACTTATGACCCGATTGGGTTGGGACGCTCAGATTGGTAGCACCGCTGTTCTGGCCTGTCATGGGGGCGGGAGTTGGTTCTCGCTCCGTGGTGGGGGAGCCCGGGGCAGCGACGTCCTGAGGAGGGGGCGGCTCAGGAAGCCAGCCCAACTGCTTGAGGAGCAAATCAAATCCCAGGATGATCGCTAACGATAAAACGAGAAAGATGACAACACGTTTGTCCATAATAAATCGCTACCCCGATGTGAACAATTGTGACCTACGACTTCACAGGATCCTTGCTCAAGGGTGAAATGGTGACATTTCAGCAGACGGCAGGCCGCAAGCTTGCATCCACGGAGCACCCCATACCGGCTGATCCTGGACCTCGCATGTTTAGAGCAGGTCGGCTCAGAAGGACAGGCTGGCTCAAGGAAAGCCGCGATCCAATTGGGTGACTGGCAAGCAATGTCAGACACCACTGGCGCACGTTAGTCCTCATGGATACGAAGCAGCCGTTGGCGCTGGAGCACCGTCAACCACACCTCTTTCAAAACGGCAAAGGGTTGCGCAATCGAATCCCGCTTGGGGAAGACCACAAGGGCATGTCCAGGGAGCAATCGACCGCCCAGTTGCCGCGTGAGCTCACGAAACAGGCGCTTCACCCGATTTCGGCTGACGGCTCCGCCGAATCGCTTCCCCACCACAATGCCGACCCGGCTGCCACCCTGGTCAGTCCGGCAAATCACCAGATTAAACAGGGCCATCGAGATACGACTGCCATGCTCCTTGGCATACTCGATGTCGCGGCTGCGTTTCAGGAACAGATCCCTGTCACCCCCACCTTGCGACATCGCCATCATGATAGGAGAGGGCCAACTGCACAGGACTTCCCCTTCGAGACCAGATCTCCGGACTCGGTCATGATCACACACTGCCATCCTGTGTTGGGAACTACCTTGTCCGGGGCACATAACGGAGGGCAAAGATTCCTTCGTGCAGCCCTAGCAGCGTCGCTCGACCTATACGGTTAAGCGGGCCCGCCCCTTCGCGCGACGACGAGCCAATACCTTCCGGCCATTCTTCGTACTCATCCGCTTACGGAATCCATGTTCACGTTTTTTCTTGAGGTTCGATGGCTGCTGAGATGTAAACGACATGCGATCACTCCTTGCCTAAGAACACGCATGAATGAAAGGGAGCATTATAGGGGCGCAGGGGCACCCTGTCAAACTACGTGCTATCCATCCAGGAACGGTCCCTTTGCACAAGGGCATCTGGCGCGTGAAGTGCGAGACATGCGAGAAATGCGCGACAATGGACGGATTGGATTCCCACCTCGTCTCGCCCGTCTTGCCAGTCTCGCGCGGCAATCCTAAGAGGTTGTGTCCTTGCCAAGACATGCGGACCAATGGATTTCAGGCAGGCTTGCATCGTTTTTCCGCAGTCTAATAAAGCCCCGAGAGATATCCGTCCTAACCTATTAATAACTCTTTCGTATTGAGGCGCTTTTGTGGCCGACAGACTAGATTGCCCCAAGATTTCCTGAGCCTCGAAATCTTTCATACTGCTATATTGTTGCAGCAGCTCAGATTTCTCCGATCTCTTGCTAAGCCGTGCCTGGCATTACCCTTGCGCAGTAGCTAGCATTCTCACCATCTTGTGTGGGAGAGCACCAATGTTTGGGCAGAGGCGCGGGGCCAGAGGTTAGCCCACATTATTTATGAGCGCTTCTGCTGCAATCGCGGATCCGCTGCTGCGACAAGCCTGTCGCTCAGTCCCCTGGGCTTCGCGTGCCTGTCTCGCAACTCGGCTGCGCGATTTTGCGACGAACCGTCATGAATACTGCGTGGTTAGTCATCTCTTAATCAGGTGCGGAGGGCAATCGACACAGCAGACTATCCGACCCTCACAAACTAAGACGAAGGCCGTTCACGGAAAGAGTCAGGCGTCTCACGCGATATTGAGACAGTCCTTGCCAAGGATTAGGGAGAACCCTCTGCGGCGAAGAAGAAGTAAGGTAGACTTGCTGTATGTCCAGTCATTGTCCACGACTAACCTGGGGGTTCTTGAGCTGGGGGGCCTTGGTGCTAGTCGGCTCCCTCTCTGGCTGCGTGGAGGCCGTGCCTCAAGACGCGATCGAAGCGGTTGAAAATATCGATCGAGACTTGATGGAATTACGGGCGGCTGAATTCTCGTCCACCGACTATACCCGGTTCACACACCAGTGGATCGCCCTCAAAGCTCGTGTCCAGGCCGACGAGGATCTGATCCGTTGGTCGTGGGAACCCAACGACTTGGAAGTCGCCCTTCGCCGGCTGCAAGAAGAAGGGTCCCGCACGGTCGCCCGCCTCAGGAAGGAACGTGAATCGCTCCGCCGCTCAGCCGAAGACAAGATCGCCCGGGTCGAGGATCGATTTCGGATGATGACCCTGCAACTCAATGCCATCGATAGTCGGCTAGTGTCGGGACAGAAACACGATGAAATCGAACTACTTATGAAGCAGGCCCATTTGTTCTATGAACAAGCTCGGTACGATCGGTCTCTCGACGCGTCTGACCGGGCTGCGAAGAATCTGGCGACGCAAGCGGTCGTGCTGAGCAGCGAACTGAGGCGGTACGCCGATCGAGATCGAATCAGCCGGTGGCAACAGATGGCCAAGGGCACCATCAACTGGTCACGCATTCACCGAACCTCGGCAATTGTCATCAACAAGGCGGATCGAGTGTTGACCCTCTACAGAAACGGACACCAGGAATTATCATACCCGGTTCGGCTCGGGTTCAATGGTATTCGAGAGAAGCAATACCAGGGAGACGGTGCCACCCCGGAAGGCCGATACCGGATCAGCAGCAAGGGAGGGCAGGAGCAGACTCAGTTTTACCGAGCCTTGGTCCTCGACTATCCCAACGAAGACGATCGACGACGCTACCAGTTCGGGCGGAAGTCGGGAAAGATTCCGGCATCGAGAGTCATCGGGGGACAAATCGAAATCCACGGGGTTGAGAACGAACTGATGGCTCAAACATTGGGATGCGTCATGCTCAACAATCCGCAAATGGATCTTCTCTATGATCGAGTCGCAACGGGGACGCCGGTCACCATCGTCGGCGCGCTACACGAACAGAACTCGGTGGCGCTGACCTTAGCGACACTCGGTGACCAAAAGGAAGAGACCTAGCAGGCTGCTGAAAAAGTCGATCTTCTCACCCGCCCGACCCCGGCGCGCCGAGACGCGGCCTTCCCCGGGCAGCGTTCTCGCATCGTTCAGATCCTCAACGTAGACCAGACCTTCACTCGCGGCGGCCTTGCTTGGGACAAGGCGCGTCTTGGCGCGCCAACGGTGGGTGGGTGTGACGTCTGGACTTTTTGAGAAGCCTGCGGCCCGCATGATTCATGCGCACTTCTGCGCATCCGTCAATCCACTGCTACGACGAGCCTTAGTCCAGCTGGCTCATCCTCGGCCTCAGCCCCACCTGCGCATTGAGCTTAAGGCGAACGCTATACTAATCTTGAGCCGGGGCGTCGAGATTCCTCACCGTCTCACTCGATCATGCGCAATCTCCCGCCCTGGACAATCGCAGCAGACATGCCTTATTTCATCCGCCGAACCACTACGCCATAGATGAATCCTCATGTTTGTGTTTTTCCCATCCGATATCTACAATACGCGGAAGGCTTGTCATGACGCTCAAGACTGATCGATCATTTCCCTCGGAACTTCAATCCCTGGTCGCTTCGGGGAATGCACGACTCTCCGCATTCCATGCGGTCGAGCGACTATGGGCCCGCGACCATCGACTCTGGAAACAAGATCCCACCGACATCACCAACCGCCTTGGTTGGCTGACCATCATCGAGTACATGAAAGATCGG
>JBKJZK010000043.1:0-3732 GCA_046715215.1 Nitrospiraceae bacterium | reverse complement strand
CTAGCTTGCAGAAACGAGCGGCGCGATTGAGGTTTCGCCGCTTCCCCGTGGACAGATTGTCCACCACAACAACCTCATGCCCTTCCTGGACAAGACGATCGACCAAATGCGACCCGATAAAACCGGCGCCTCCGGTCACGAGTACCTTCATGCATGCCCCCATTGCCTAAGAATCGGTGCCATCATCTGTCCACCGCCTACCCGATCAGGTTGTTATCTCGCGTGTAAAACCAACAAGAACCTCCCGGTTCCCTTTTCGCCCTATCACGGGAGAATCGAGCACGCCTTTCAGCTGAAGCCCCAAATGAGCGGCACAGGCGATGACCTTCTCGGTCACAGCCTCGCGCTGCGCATCATCTCGCACGATCCCCCCTCGTCCCACCTGACCCTTACCGACTTCAAACTGTGGCTTCACTAACACCACGACCACTGCGGAGCTATTAAGTAGGTGGACAACCGCAGGCAATACTAGCGTCAAAGAAATAAAAGAAACATCGATCACCGCCAGGTCGATCAGCTCAGGAACCGCTGCATGGTCAACATACCGAATGTTGGTCCTTTCGAGCAAGACAACACGCGAATCTTTACGGAGCCTCCACTCAAACTGTCCATACCCCACGTCTATGGCATAGATGCGGGTGGCTCCTCGCTGCAACAAACAGTCGGTGAACCCACCGGTCGAACACCCAACATCCAAACCGATTGTCCCTCTCGGGTCAATCTGAAAGGCATCAAGCGCTGCAGCCAATTTGTCTCCTGATCGACTGACGAACAACGCAGGCTGCACGATCTCAATCCGCGCATCCAGCGGCACCAACTTCGCAGGCTTATCCACCATGATCCCATCAACCGATACTCCACCCGCCAAGACCGTTCTGGCCGCGGCCTCCCGACTCGGCACCAAGCCCTGAAACATCAGCACACGGTCCAACCGTTCTTTGTGAACACGCGGGGTGGAGGCCATATAGACAGGAAAACCACTTATCGAAGCATGGAAGGAGATAGAAATCAGCTCTAGGGAACCTAGACGGACGGTTCATCGGCTGCGTCGTCGGGAGAGTAGGCGTGGATTCGTTTCTTGCCGTTCTTATCTTGCACGAGCACTTCTACTTTATGCTCGGCTTCTTCGAGAATCTTGAGACAATTCTTTGAGAGGCGAATGCCCTCCTCGAAGATCTTGAGCGATTCGTCTAAAGGAAGATCGCTTTTTTCTAGCTCACCAACAATGGCTTCCAACCGGGCCATCGCCTGTTCAAATTTCACCGCTGCCACAACACGCCTCGTTATTATATGTTTGGAGACCCATTATACTCGACCATACCACGATTTCAAACTGAGGAATCATCAAACACTTGCGTGACAGTGCAACTCAATCGCCCGCTTGCCAATTGAGCCTCCAACTCCTGTCCAACCCCTACGTCCTTCGCTCGATGGAGAATTTGACCAGCCGGAACCGTTTGAAGAATACTGTAGCCACGTCCAAGAATCGCCAAGGGACTCAGGGTATTGAGCTGCGCCAGCTTTGCGTGGATCCGGTAATGATGTTGCGCCAACATCACTCCCATCTGCCCTTCAAGGCGCTTCGAGAATTGCGGGACTGTCGCCAGACCTTGCTTGATCGCGAGAATAGGATTGAGACCGGATAGCTCGCGCTGTACCCCGTGAACCCGTTCACGCCCGGCCGTGAGCAGTTGTTGGATCATTTCGCGCAATCGATCCACCATATCATCTGTCCGTTGCGCCGCTTCCTGGAGGCGGAAGCGTACATCCGTCACCCCTCGAATGCCGGCATCCAGCCGCTGCCTCTCGAAGGCACAATGCCTGAGCATCATCTGTCCCAGACGGACCGTTAGCTCTCGCAATCGTTCCATGATCTGAGCCAACACCGGAACTACCGCCTCCGCTGCCGCCGACGGCGTCGGCGCTCGGAGATCTGCGACGAAATCGGTAAGCGTCACATCGATTTCATGTCCAACAGCCGACACCACTGGGACATGGGAGGCCGCAATGGCGCGCACCACGATCTCCTCGTTGAAACTCCAGAGGTCTTCCAATGATCCTCCGCCTCGCCCGACAATGATGACATCCACAGAACCCGAGTTGTTCAAGGCAGTCAGGGCCTCAGCAATCTGATATCCGGCACTCTTCCCCTGGACTTCAACCGGGGCAATAAGAATATGGAGCGTCGGCCAGCGTCGCCGAAGAACAGCCAGGATATCCCGAATGGCTGCGCCGGTCAGCGATGTGACGACACCCACCGTCCGAGGAAATGCCGGGATCGACTTCTTTCTGTCCTGATTGAACAGCCCCTCAGTCGACAATCGTGCTTTTAATTGTTCAAATGCCAGCTGCAGCGCGCCGATTCCCTTCGGCTCCACCGTGTCGAGCACGATCTGATATTCTCCGCGTGGTTCGTAGACCGTGAGTCGTCCCCGCACGATCACTTGTAGCCCTTCTTGCAAGACAAAGCGTAACCGCACCGCGCTGGATCGGAACAGCACCGCACGAATTTGGCTCGTCTTGTCCTTGAGCGTGCAATAGACGTGTCCCGATCCGGGAGCACGGAGATTGGAGAGCTCACCTTCTAACAAGATGTCGGAGAATTGTGCTTCGATTGAGGTACGCAGCAACCCCGTCAACTCCGAAACCGTTAAAATCTGGTTCGGAGGAGCAGCCTGCGAGAGGGAACCAGGGAAACCGAGAGGGCTCGTGGTGAGTCTCCTTTAATCGATGATGCGAATTCGTTCGATCGACAACGCCTTCCCAAGGCGCGCATCAAGTTCGAGCAGGACCGCACAGAAGACCGAGGGCCCCGAGGCCACTTCAAAGCGCCGTGGCATCCCCGTCAGAAACTTTTCGATCGCCAACTCTTTCTTCACCCCGATTACGGAATGGAGCGGACCGGTCATCCCGATATCCGTCACATACGCGGTCCCCTTTGGGAGAATCTGATCATCGGCCGTTTGCACATGCGTATGGGTACCGACCACGGCGACGACCTCTCCGTCCAGATAGTGCCCCATCGCCATTTTTTCTGATGTTGCCTCCGCATGCATGTCAACAATCACGGCAACCGCTCGTTTCTTCAGCGCAGCCAATTCTTTTTTGGCCACCTGGAACGGACAGTCCAAAGTCGGCATGTACGCCCGCCCCATCAGTTGGAGAACCCCGAGCTGCTCTCCGCCGGCCGACTCGACCACCACACTCCCATGACCCGGCACACCATCTGGATAGTTAGCCGGCCGAAGTAGGCGTGGTTCTCGTGGAAAGTAGTCGAGAATTTCCTTTTTATCCCACGCATGATTCCCGGTCGTAATGACCGCGAGGCCGAGGTCAAACAACTCTTCTGCCAACTCCGGCGTGATGCCAAACCCGCCGGCTGCGTTCTCTCCATTCCCGATAACGATGTCAATTTGCCGCTGAGCCACGAGCCTGGGAACAGCCCTGGCCAAAGCTCGGCGCCCAGGCTCTCCAAAGATATCGCCAATGAAGAGAACCTTCACTTGGCATACTCCACATACCGGCTCTCTCGAATCACGGTCACTCTGATCGTGCCGGGATAGGTCAGCTCCTGCTCAATCTTCTTCGCCAAGTCCCGAGACAGTTGGAACGACTCGGCATCGGTAATGTCTTCCTGTCGAACGATGACGCGGATTTCTCGGCCCGCTTGGATGGCATAGGCCTTCTGCACCCCTTTGATGGTCGTGGCAAGCGACTCCAGTTTCTCCAGCC
>JBKJZK010000042.1:0-13921 GCA_046715215.1 Nitrospiraceae bacterium | reverse complement strand
GGTTTGATGAGCGCTAAGGGGGTCGAGGGACCCATCCAGGATTTGTATCTACGCGTCCACTTTCTCAAGAATGGCGCGGAGAACAAGCGGTTGTCGTTTCGCCTGCTCGACAGCGACGTCGCGCTGGAAGGGACGATACGCAACTGGGCGTCGAAACCCACGATTACCGCCAAGATCGAATCCAGTCAGATGGATCTCGACCTCCTCATCCCGAAAGGCCGACGGTCGCCGATCCGAGAGTTTCTGGAAACCCTGGCAGCCACCAGCAATGTTGAGGCAACCGCGTCGATGGTACGCGGCCATTACAAGCATCTCAAATTTGGGGGCCTCTTCGCTCGTATCATGATTCAAGACGGCGTGCTCGATCTGGATCGTCTGTCCGGCCAATCGACCAATGGAGAAGTCGCCGGCCGTATCGTGGTGAAACTGCCGCGCAAGGAGCCGGCCGACGCTGAGGTCTCGGTTCGGGCGACGGGCTTGTTAGTGGAAGATGTGCTGAAGCTGGCGGGGGGGAAAGGAGGCGGAATCACAGGTGAGGCTCGAGTGACGGGGACGATCCGCGGTCATGGGAGGAACCCGCACGGGCTGTATCCCACGTTGAACGGCAAGGTGGATCTCCTGCTTGAAAATGGACGCATCTTCAAATCGGAGGAACGGGCAGTTTGGAAAATCATCAGCATTTTGAATCTCCCGGCCGTGCTCCAAGGGAAGGTGGATTTGGAGAAAGATGGGTTGCCCTATAACAAGATTTCGGCGAAGGTTCTCGCGCGGAACGGGCTTTTCGAGACCGAGAACCTGATCATCGATAGCCCGATCGTGAAGATTACCGCTGCCGGCAACTATGATCTGTCGACGGATCAAGTCGACATGGTCTGGGCCGTCAGCCCGTTCGGGTCGTATTCGCAATTCCTGAAAACGATTCCACTCTTCGGACGGCTCTTTGCCGGTGATCGCAAAGGCGTTGCTACTGCGTTGTTCTCCGTCAAAGGGTCAATCGCGGATCCGGAGGTGACGTACTTGCCGATGAAGTCGTTCGCCACCGGCGTGACGGGCCTGGCGCAACTTGCCTTCGACATTTTGAAGAACACGGTCATGCTGCCGATTGATCTGATGGCGCCTAATGAGGAGAAAGGTGCCGACAAAGATTCCATCCCCGCGCCTGAACCGGTTCCATCCGCGCCTTGACCGACCTCCCTTCCCGTGCTAGATTCCGACCGGCATTCACTATGGCATCATCCACCCCCCACTCTCAACGTGCCACGGTCTTTATCGCTGCCAGCGAGACCGATGCCAATCTGTATTACGCCACAAAGTTTATGGCGCCGGATCCCTTTATCTATTTGGAAATGAAGGGGGAGCGGATTCTGGTGATGAGCGACCTCGAAATGGATCGGGCGAAGAGCCAATCGTCCGTCGATCGGGTGCTCTCGTATTCGGAGGTCGAAGGACGAGCCAAGACGCAAGGCATCGCCGAGCCGGGCACGGTCGAGGTCGTCCATATTCTTTTGAGAGAAGCGGGCATCACGCAGATTCTGGTCCCGGCGAACTTTGCCCTGGGCCATGCCGTCAAGTTCCAGTCCTTGGGGTATCAGCTGCATCCGAAGCGGGACCCGTTCTACGAAGGGCGTGTGGTGAAGACCGTCGAAGAAGTCCGCTATATCGAAGCAGCCCAGCGCGCGACCGAACAAGCGGTCGCGGCTGCCCACGATCTGCTGCGTCAGGCCTCAATCAACAAGGATCAACTGTGGTTCGATGGGATATCACTGACGTCGGAGCGAGTGAAGAAACTGATCAATGTGACATTGATGGAGTGCGATTGTGTTGCCCAGCATACCATCGTTGCTGGGGGAGAGCAGGCCTGCGATCCACACAACGAAGGCAGTGGGCCGCTGCCGGCTCACCGCAGCATTATCTTCGACGTGTTTCCTCGTTCAGCCACCAACCGGTATTTCGCCGACATGTCCAGGACCGTGGTACGTGGGACCCCGAGCCCCGAGTTGAAGCGCCTCTATCAGACGGTTTTGGATGCGCAAGAAGAGGCTATCACGAAAGTCAAAGACGGGGCGGACGGGAAGAGGATTCATCAAGGCATCTGCGAGCGTTTTGAAAAAGCCGGGTACAAGACAGGCCTGGTGAACGGGCGTATGCAGGGTTACTTTCACGGCACCGGCCACGGGGTCGGACTCGATATCCATGAAATGCCACGCATCAGCCGTAGCGGGTCACTGCTCCAAGAAGGCCACGTCGTCACCGTCGAGCCCGGCCTCTACTATCCCGGCCTCGGCGCCGTCCGCATCGAGGACATGGTGCTGGTCACGAAAGACGGGTGCCGCAATCTGACGAACTCTCCCAAGACGTTCGAATTGGACTGAACAGGACGTCTCACGTTTTACGTTTCACGTCTTTCCTGCGCCTTAGGTTTCACGCTTCACGTCTTTTATGCGCCTCACCTTCACGATTCAACGATTCAATCCCGAAGTCGATTCTACTCCCCATCGTGAAGAGATCCGGCTCGACGTCGGCCGCGGGATGACCGTCCTCGATGCCCTCATTCGCATCAAGCAGGAATGCGACGGGAGCCTGGCACTCCGCTATTCCTGCTGTTCTGCGATTTGTGGCTCCTGTGCGATGACGATCAACGGCAGCGAGAAACTGGCTTGCCGTACTTCCCTCCGCAAAGAACTTGAGCGGCACGGACACATCATGGTCGCGCCGCTCCGCAACTTGCCGGTGATCAAGGATCTGGTCGTGGATATGACGTCGTTCTGGGAGAAGATCCGCGACGTGCATCCCTGGCTGGTGTCGGCGGCTTGGCCTTCGCGTGAGAGCGTGCCTACTCAGACGAAGGCGCGGGACCATGCCAATCCGCAGTTTCACAATGTGGATGCCTGCATCATGTGCGGCGCCTGCGTTGCAGCTTGTACCGTGCACGAAGTTTCGAAGGGGTTTGCCGGCCCTGCAGCCTTGGCGAAGGCCGATCGCTTCCTCTCTGACCCGCGAGAATCTCGTTCATCGACAAGGGCCAGGCTCTCGGCGCTCCAAGACGAGCATGGGATCTGGGATTGCACGCGCTGCAACTTCTGCGTGGAGGTCTGTCCGAAAGATGTCAAACCCATGGAGGCAATCGTCCGGTTGCGGCGGGCCTCGCTCGAACATGGGTTGCCGACGACCGGCGGCGCGCGCCACATTCTCGGCTTTACCGATCTGGTCGAGCAGCAAGGACGCTTGAACGAAGCGATCATGCCGTTGAAAGTGGTCGGGTTCGCACCGCGTGGCTTGTTGCGTATCCTGCCTCTGGGCATCAAAATGTTCCTCAAAGGGAAAATTCCCAACCCATTTGGACACGCGCTTCCCGGGCTCAGCCACCTCCAGGCCCTCATCCGGCGAGTGCGACGTGCGATCCCTCCAGTCTGACGTCCATGGCCTGGACCTTTCGCTTTCTTGAAGATATTGCCCTGGCCGATATCGGCTTCGAGGCCGAGGGGGAGTCAGTCGAGGAGGTCTTTCGCGGCGCGACGCAGGCCATTCTAGAGAGCATGGCGAACCCTTCTACGGTGTCAGGAGGATGGGAGCGCGCGATTGAGCGGAGTGATGAGGACCCGGCGGCGTTGTTGTTCGATTGGTTGTCGGAGGTGCTCTACTGGAAGGATGCCGCAGGGGTGGTCTTCCGGGAGGCGCCGCTCACCCTGACGCGGGAGGGGGATGTCTGGCTGTTGCGAGTCCGTCTAATCGGCGCGCCGGTGAATCAGCAGACGCAAGAACTCCACGCCGATGTGAAAGGGGTCACGAAACATCTGTACGAACTCAAGCAGACAGGCGGTTGCTGGAGGGTGCGCGTGGTGATCGATGTATGATGGAGCGTGCCAAGTGCTGAGTGACGCGTGATCCGTCACAGACCAGATAGACCAGATAAACCATCTTTGACATGAACCTCAACACTGCCATGATGGTCAATCGGCTTACGGACGAGATTTGGGAAATCCCCATGTCTGAAAAACCCGGCATGCTGGTGCCGGCCAGGATTTATGCAACCGAGGGGATTCTTCAGGCCATGGACTCAGGGGTCTTCGATCAGGTGACTAATGTCGCCTGCTTGCCCGGCATTCGCCGGTATGCGCTCTGTATGCCTGATGGGCATTGGGGCTATGGATTTCCGATCGGGGGCGTCGCGGCGTTCGACGCGCAGGAAGGCATCATTTCTCCCGGCGGTGTGGGCTACGATATCAACTGCGGCATGCGGCTGATTCGAACAGATTTGACGCTGGCGGACGTGCAGCCATATCTAGAGCAGCTCATGACTGAACTTTTTCGGAAGGTGCCGGCCGGTGTCGGGGCGAGTGGATTCGTTCGGCTCTCAGGGGAGGAATTTCGTCGCGTGATGACCCATGGGGCCAGGTGGTGTGTGGAGCGGGGATACGGGTGGCATCGGGATCTCATCCGGATGGAAGAAGGGGGCTGTATCGAGGGAGCCGATCCGTCGAGCGTGACCGACCATGCGATCCAGCGTGGTATCAACCAGCTGGGGACCTTGGGTTCGGGCAATCACTATCTTGAAGTCCAGGTAGACTCGAACGAGCGGATATTCAATCCGGTCACGGCGACGGCGCTCGGCATCACCGGCCACGAGCAGATCGTCGTGATGGTGCATTGTGGCTCGCGTGGGTTCGGCCACCAGGTTGCGAGCGACTATCTAAAAGTATTTGAAAAAGCCATGCGCCGTTATGGCATTACCGTGAAGGATCAGCAGTTGGCCTGTGCGCCGTTTCGATCTTCCGAGGGGCAGGATTATTTTTCCGCCATGAACTGTGCTGCGAACACGGCCTTTGCCAATCGCCAAGTCATCACGCATCAGATTCGCGAGGCCTTCGCGACGGTCTTCGGTCGTTCCGCAGAGGCACTGGGGATGGAGTTGGTCTATGACGTAGCGCATAACATCGCCAAGGTAGAACGGTATCTTGAGGGGGAGTTGGTGGTGCATCGCAAAGGAGCGACTAGGGCATTTGGGCCGGGGAGTCCGGAGCTACCAGAAACGTTTCGACAGACAGGCCAGCCGGTCATCTGTGGCGGCTCGATGGAGACCGGTTCGTATCTGCTCGTGGGGACGGATCACGCGGTGCGCGAGACATTCGGGTCGACAATGCACGGGGCAGGAAGAACGATGTCTCGCGCTCAAGCGAAGAGATCGGTTCGCGGTGAGCAGTTGCAGCAGCAAATGAAACAGCGCGGCATTTTGGTCAAGGCCGTGTCGATGTCGGGCCTCGCGGAGGAGGCCGGCCTGGCCTACAAAGATATATCTGAAGTTGTAGAATCGGTCGAGCGTGCGGGAATTACAAAAAAGGTGTTGGAATTGCGTCCGATCGGGAATATAAAGGGGTGATAGTATACCGATTTGTGAGGCGCGATGGGTGATGGAACAACGGAAGAACCTCCGGTTTCACGTCCAGTTTCGCAGTTCGTTTTCTTCCATTGGCATGGTCGGCGGAGAGGGCAGTGTCGTCGATCTCTCCATCAGGGGTTGTCGCATTGAAAGTCCCACCGACGTTCAGCCAGGAGCCTCTCTGGAGGTTCGGGTCACGGCGATAGAGCACGAACCCCCAATTCAGATTCAGCAAGCGTTAGATCGGTGGAGTCGAGGGCGGCAGTTCGGCCTTGAGTTCGTGACGATAGCTCCGGAAGAATGGGCGCGCCTCCAGCACACCGTGGAGCAGATCGAAATGGAGCCCTACGAGCGAGCGCAACAGCAAAAAGACGCCGGCATCTAGCGCATTGCGGTCCTCAGGCAGTCCCTCCGCGGCCAATTCGCATGTACGTGATCGTCCTACCCCTACGGTGCTGTCACACGTTTCCAGTCCAGTCTGAATTGATATCGTGAAGTGACAGGATCGCGCCTAGGCGCTGTGGGAAATCACAAAAGAGTTGGAGCAAATCGGCGGTCAGAGTAACCTATTCTGAACCGCATCGGAAACTTGCGACTTAGGGACTGTTTCCAAACAGCCAATGGTCGTTGAGGATGAAGCGTGGGGAAAATCACCAGTGCCATAGATACGACTCAGGGGCGAGCGCGACCGCTAGCTTTGGTGGTGGACGACGAACTGCTCATGCGGAAGTTCATCCGCGAGACGCTCGAGCAATCCGGCCACGACGTGTGTGAGGCCGAGAACGGCGGGCAAGCCCTTGAGCGATTCGCCGAGCGTAGTCCCGATATCGTGCTCCTGGACATTTTGATGCCAGGGATGGACGGGTTCACCACCTGTTCGAAATTGCGTGGGCTGGTGGGCGGCAGCCGGGTGCCGATCCTGGTTATAACGGGACTCGACGATACCGAATCGATCGCCCATGCCTACGAACTGGGCGCGACGGATTTCATCACGAAACCGTTCAATCCGATGATCTTGAGTCATCGTGTGCGGTATGTACTGCGCGGCAGCCACACCCTGGATGCCCTGATCAAAAGTGAAGTTCGGCTTGGATTAGCGCAGCGGATCGCCAAGATGGGAAACTGGGAATGGCGTCCGGACACGAATCAATTTACCGCGTCGGCTGAGCTCTGTCGTCTGATGGGCATTCGGTCGAAGGACTTTGCCGGAACCTTCGACGCATTTATCCAGCTCGTGCATGTGGAAGACCGCAATCATGTGGATGAGGCCCTGAAGCGCATCCTGAGCATGCGAGTCCCGTGTGATATTGACCATCGGCTTGTCCTTCCGAACGGATTGGATTTTATGGTTAATCTCCAGGCAGAGGCGGTCTTCGATGACCAAATGAAGGCCCTCTCGATCGTCGGGACAGCGCAAGACATTACCGAGCGGAAACAGTCTGAGCGAGAGATTCACCGCTTGGCCTATTTCGACAGCCTAACGGGACTGCCGAACCGCGTCCTGTTCAAAGATCGTGTCGCACAGGCCCTCTTGCATGCCCGACGCTACCGCACCATGTTGGCGACGCTCTTCCTGGACTTGGATCGTTTTAAGGTCATCAACGATACATTGGGCCACAATATCGGGGATGTACTGCTGAAGTGCGTGGCCGACCGTCTGGCCGAATCCGTGCGGCACAGTGATTCCGTGTGCCGGCCTGAGGGCAAAGAGGAGAATCATTCACTCGCGCGAATGGGTGGCGATGAATTTACCGTGCTCCTCACAAATCTGTGCGATGTACAAGATGCTGGGAAGATCGCGCGACGCATTGTAGAAGCGATGGCAAAGCCCTTCTCGATCGAAGGACGGGAAGTCTTCGTCACTGTCAGTGTGGGGATTGCGATCTTTCCGGTTGACGGAGACTCGGTCGATGCCTTGCTGAAGAATTCGGACAGCGCGATGTATCACGCCAAGGAACGAGGCCGGAATAATTTTCAGTTCTATTCCAACACCCTTAATGCTGCCGCCAATGAGCGGTTGATTTTGGAACGGGAGCTGCGCCATGCCATAGATCGGGAGGAGTTCGTGGTGTACTACCAGCCGCAGATTGATCTACGGACGGGCAGGATTATCGGAGCGGAGGCGCTGGTGCGGTGGCAGCATCCCCAGCGAGGGCTCATGCTTCCCGGGGAGTTTCTACCGGCCGCCATGGATACGGGTCTGATCAGAGCGATCGATGAGTGGGTGCTGCAAACGTCCTGTCGTCACAGTCAGGCATGGCAGCAGCGCGGCAAGATTCCGGTGCGCATTTCAGTCAATGTCTCCCACTCATTGTTCCATGGCAATACTTTGCTGTCTGTCGTGGAGGATGCCCTCAGTCGGACGGGATTGACTCCGGCCTGCCTGGAGCTGGAATTGAAGGAATCCATTGCGATGCGCAACGTGGACGCGTCGATCGCCATGCTGACGACATTAAAGGCGATGGGAGTGCAGCTCTCTATCGATGACTTTGGAACCGGCTATTCGTCGCTCAGCTGCCTGCAACGACTTCCGATCAACATGGTGAAGATTGATCAATCCTTTATCAAAGAGATCCTGACGCAGGCCGGTCCGGTTCCCATTGTTCGTGCGATCATCGCAATGGCTCACAGTCTCAATCTGTTTGTGCTGGCTGAGGGGGTCGAGCAGGAGGTCCAACGAAGGATGCTGCTCGAACAGGGTTGTGATCAGGCCCAAGGCCATCTTTTCAGCCGGCCGATGCCGGCAGACAATTTTGCTTCGCTGCTGCCTTCTCACAGTCTCCGCAACGCCAGCTAAACCAAACACTTCAGAGCAACCAGTCGGTTCTCTCGCTTCACGGTTCGACGGGCTCACCGTCCCGAGCCAAGTCGAGGGACGCGTCACGGTCCGTGCACGATGACTTTCCGAAAGGCGGAAGGTATACTTCAACCCTAGCCAGCATTATTCATGAGCATTTCAGCTCCAATCGCCGATCCGCTGCTTCGACGGACCTTCGGCCAGCGGGCTCGCAGTTCGGACCCTCAACATATGGTTGAGGACTGGCGCCCTTCTTTTTGGCGTCCGCGTCTGAGGGGCAGCTGGACAAGGTACTGCTCAAACGACGGAGCCAGTCCCCGGGGCTCCGCGCGCCGGTCTCTCGACGCGGCTCAGGATTTCGCCACGAACCGTCACGAATAATGCGGGCTAGATGTGCATCGGTGGGCCGGAGGGGATTGTATGAAGAATTATGTCGGAAGGTTGTGGGGGATCGTGGGAATAGGCTTGCTTACGATACACGTTGTCGTAGCGGCTGGAGCGTCAGATAAGCAGGTGACGGGTGACACGGTAATCCGGGAAACTCAGGAGGCGATGACGGCCACTAAGGACTATTCGATTCAGCAAAAAGATGCGTTTCAGCGAAAGGTTCAAACAGAACTGGATGAGATGCAAGTGCGCATCAGGCAGTTGCGTGGACAAGTCAAGCATGCGTCGGGGGACGCAAGAGCGGACATCCAGAAGGCGATCCGGGAATTAGAAAAGAAGAAGGATCTGGCCAATAAGAAAGTTGACGCCATTCATTCCGCAACGGCCTCTTCCTGGGAGCAGGTGAAGTCGAAAACGGCGGCTGCGATGGACGATCTTCGAGATTCTCTCAACCGGGCTCTGTCCCATCTTCCGTCACGGTAGACCAATGAAATATGCACTCTACCCCGGTTGTGCGGCCCAAGGGGCGACGCCGGAACTCTATCAATCGACGAGAGCGATCATCGGCCAATTAGGGATCGAGGTCATCGAACTCGCTGCCGCGGCCTGTTGCGGCGCAGGGGTCGTGACGGAGGCGAATCCCGATATGGCGCTGGCGCTTAACGCGAGGACGTTTGCGCAGGCGGAGGCGCTCGGACTGGATGTCATGACGATCTGCGGCACCTGCCAAGGGGTGATGAGCGCAGCCAATCGACGATTGAAGACGGAGGCGGGGACCCTGGACCGCATCAATGCTCTCCTGGCACCAGAAGGTCTGGCCTACCACGGTCATGTCCAAGTCAAACATCTCTTGTGGATTGTGGTGCGAGACATCGGGTTGGCTCGCCTGGGCGCCTTGGCCTCCGTGCCGATGCGAGACTTCCGCATCGCCCCGTTTTACGGGTGCTACATCCTGCGTCCGTCGTGGGATCTGGGGTTTGACGATCCTGAGAATCCGCAATCCCTCGAGCGTGTCATCAAGGCCGTCGGTGGCGAACCGGTGGCCTATGCCGGGAGAACCAAATGCTGCGGGTTTCCCATCATCCTCGAAAAGGAAGCCATTGCCATGGCCATGGCAGGGACGCACATGAAAGAAGCAAAGGAGCAGGGAGCCGATTTTATGGTGACGCCCTGTCCTCTCTGTCACATGAGTCTGGATATTTATCAGGAGAGGGCTGGTCGTGCGGTGAACCGTGAGCTCCATTTACCGATCTTGCATGTGCCGCAGTTACTTGGTTTGGCGATGGGACTCCCGGCCAAGGACTTGGGGCTCTCGCATCATGTGATTTCGGTCGATTCCATTCTGGCGACGCTTGAGCGTCGTCGAACGCATCCGCAACCTTCCTGAAGGAGTTGGCGCATGAATGTGGTGAACCTCTCGGACTATCAGCAGTTTAGCCATGAGAAGATGAAGAAGAACAATATGTTCCAGACGCCACGATTCTTCTGCGACATTTACTGCTTCGAGCCAGGGCAGGAACAGAAGGGGCATATCCACGGCGAGCAGGATAAAGTCTATCTCGTGCTTGAGGGGCAGGGCACCTTTCAGGTCGGTTCAGAGAAACAGGTGCTGGGTCCAGGGCAGGGGACCATGGCGCCGGCCGGGGAAGAGCATGGCGTGAAGAATCACACAGGCCAGCGCCTCAAAGTATTCGTGTTCGTGGCGCCAAATCCCTCTTGAAGACGTGAATCGTTAAATGTGAAACGTTCAACGCCAGAACAGACAATTTCTCCGCTGGGTGAACAGAAATAACGATTCACGTTCAATGGTTACGCCGCTCTCCCAGATTGAGAGGGGAAGTGAGTCTGATTTTGTCCAGGTGATGGTCCAGGCGACCTCTCTGGGACGCCCAGACCATCTGCAGTGTCTCGGCCTATCGCGAGTCAGTTTTGTGGTTAGGATTATAGCCGGCGATCGGTATCATTCTGATGGTATAGGA
The DNA here is from genome assembly GCA_046715215.1 of Nitrospiraceae bacterium. GTDB lineage: Bacteria > Nitrospirota > Nitrospiria > Nitrospirales > Nitrospiraceae > Palsa-1315. The sequence continues at coordinate 3,381 of JBKJZK010000042.1, read as the reverse complement.
CGCATTCGCCACATACCACCAATCGCCAGTGGCGGCATCGACAAGGAGAGGGATGGGTCCGAGAAGAAGTCCTGGAAAGAAATCCTGGACCAGGGCACCGGTACGAAAACCCCTCTGGACCGATACGGTTTGTGGTTGATAGCCTTCTTTCGAAACTTGGATGCTTTGTGGAATGGCATACCCCCCAGGCACGGTGGCAGACATGGGGCTAACCGACGTGATATCGCCCATCCTAACATCGGCCCCATCCGGGATGGTCGTCACCGCAATTTGCTGGTCGATGTTGGCCATGGTGGCACAGCCTCCGAGCCAGAGCGTAACAAATAGAATGCCAAGAAACCGGCTTAGCATTAAAAGCTCCTTTCATTTTGAACTATGAATGACGCATGGTGATATGACACACCGTGCCATCCATAGATGATTCGTATGCTGGAAGTGTAGCAACTGACTGGAGATAGTCAAGGAATTCTCCGTTTGCATGGCTGGGTGATCACCCGCACAAGTGAGCCCGAACGCTTGGGTCATTGAACGGGTGCGCGAGGCTATCGTCAATGAGTTTGGTATTGCGTAAGGCTCGAAAATTTTCGGTGAGGGTTATGATCGGCGAGAGACTGTCCGGCCTTCTTCGAGGTCTTGTAGATCTGCCCAGCTGGTGAGGTCGGTGCGGGAGGGATCGACTGCATCTCTGAGCTTGTTGAAGTATTCCTGTTTCTCCGGCGTGCTTGGTCCGCGATTTAGCATCATCCGGTTCCATGCTTCCAACTCGGCGGAAGGATACACCTTCGCCGTCTGTGTGAACCATTTCGCCACTGCTTTGTCTGATGGATTGGGTTTGACGGCTGCGGTGAACTGATCGGCTGTGATGCCTGCGAACTCCATGAGCCGGTGGTCCATGGGGCAGGGGTAGATGTATTCCCCCTCGGTCTTGGCCAACACGGCGCGGCATTTATCGATCATGCGCGCCAGATGGACGTAACCTTCCATCTTGGATCGCATGCTGCGGGGGAATGAACTTCGAAGATCCATCGAGCTTCCGTGTGCGCGCGCCCCTTCGCCTCTCCACTTGTAGGGAGAGGGTGGGCAGTAGAGAACTCTAGATCAACTTGTGATTCGTGAACGTCAAATTCTTCACGATCACTTCGCCGTTTTCATATGTAATGATGCGGCGGGTGGCGGGCAAATCCGATGATCCAACGCGCACGTGGGTGTCGGTGAAGCTTTCCACGTTGGTCAGTTTTCCATCGGTGGGTGAATAGTAGTACACGCAGTACTTCGTCGTCAGATGCTTCTGGTCTTGGGTCACCGCGCTCTCTTCCACGTTAATCGTAAAGCCAAAGGGTGTCATGCCTGGGTGCGCCATTTTGCGATTGATCTGGGTGATGCGGTTGTCTTTGAGGCGATAAAACGAGTTCGATCCATGAATGATCAGTTTCGTGCCTAATGGGTGCCCGTCTTCTTCCTTGGTCAATGAGTACTTGCCGTCCGATTCCTCGAAGGTTCTCGGGCCACGATGCACGGCGATCATACCGAGCTGTTCCTGCGCCCACTTCTGCACGTCGGCCTCTCCCAGTTGGACCGACACTTCACGAGGGCCTTTCACCATGACGGGTCCGCTGGTTTCCTTCCCGTTCACATTCACGGTCAGGTCGGCAGTGAATCCCGTAAAGTCTTTCTGCCACCGCGCGGTCTTTTCGAACGCTTGCCGAAGCATTTCGCGAGCCTTCGGATCGTCGGCGACGGTGGGCTGATCCTGTTTCTGCTGTTCCATAGTTGGTCTCCTTCGTAATAAGATGTGCATTATACGCTTGGAGTGAAACGTGCCACAAGCGCTAGCAAGCGCTCGTCATGCGAGAAAGGCGCGATCCAAAGTTCGAAGTTCGGGGTTCGAAGTTTCGAACACCTCGAACGTAGAACCTCGAACCTCCTCCTCCCTCCAGTCTCGCGCGGCTATCCTGCGAAGGGCGCTAGAAGAAATTGAACATTTGGGGTATACTGCGCCGCGCGAGGGCTCGATGCCCACGTAGAAGGAAAGGACGGACATGGAACGACGGGCTGCTTCCCATACCGAAGAAGAAGAGATGAACCATCGTCGCCGGTTGCTGAACGCCGCAAAGAAAGGCGATCAGAAGGCCATTGGCAAACTCTTAGAGCTCTATCAAGTGCGGATCTACAGTGGCGATATGGTGACGAAAATGAATAGAACATCCGCGACACACAAACTTCAGGCTCAGCTCGCGGAAGGGAAACCCGTGAAGGGTGGGTCGGGGAGTCACGGCAAGAAGACTGCGCCTACGAAGCCCGCTCCAGCGAAGCTCAGACATCCGAAGTCGGCAGCAAAATCAGCGCCTGCGAAAGCCGCAACGCGCCCTGCCATTTCGAAGGCAAAAGTTAAGCCCAAGATAAAACCAAAAGCTCGACCAGCCAAAGTAACAGCCAAGAAACGCAAGAAGTAGCCAGGCTGCGATTATTGCACGGCCACTCGTAGTCCCCCTCCCGCTAGTTTTGCCGCGATCTCTTCCGCTTGTTCCAGTGCCCCCGCGAACACGATGGCTTCCCCATCATGGTCGATCTTCCATGCGAGCTCAAAGGCCTTCGTGGAGTTCATGCCAGGAATGTATTGGCAAAAGAGTGCAATGACTTGCTCGTACGTATGACACTCGCAATTGAACACGATCACACGCGCGTCGATCCCGGCACCTGTGTCGATGCTGGTGGTCTCTGTCGGGACGGGGGGTGCGAAGGGGGTTTTCGTGCCTGCCATGGGCACGAATTCTAGCAGACTTGGTTGTAATTTTTAACAGGCTCCTGGAAAAACTATGTGTGCGCGCTAAAACGTCAATGATCTGCACATGTGGAGCAACAGGAGGATGGCACGAAGGATGCTCAAAAAGGCCGGACTTCACACCCACCCAACCCTGACCAATATTTCACCCGCGCGCCCTGAGTCTGCCAAGACAGCCTCTTCACCCTGGGGCGCGCCTTGTCCCAAGCAAGGCCGCAGCGAGCTCAGCATCCTTCTAATAGCCTACCCGGATGAGCAGGTGGTTGGTTCTCAGCCAATTCTCTCGGACACAGGATTGCGCATAGAGCGTGAAATGAGCGGGGGAGTCTGTGACTGGTTGGAGCTGATGTGCCAGCGCCAGGGTCTGTGTATAGACAAGTGAGGCGGATGTCTTCACGAGGGCGAGCCCATATTCAAAGTGGTACCCCTCTTCAAGGGTGACGCTACTCTTCGATAGTGCTTTCACCCGACTGAGATCATAGGCTTGCTGTCTGAACGAGTCGTCCATGAGGCGCAGGAGTGCGGCAGGGCCTGGCACGAGACTGTCGCCGATACGAAGACTGTGGGACGGCTCGAATAGTCCACGTTGGAGACGACGG
>JBKJZK010000041.1:0-2485 GCA_046715215.1 Nitrospiraceae bacterium | reverse complement strand
GAAACAAGAAGCAACTGAAGATGGTGGGGGCTGGGTGAGGGCATGGCCAACCGCTCCTGTGCCTTCGCGGTCACCCTTTCGGAGTTCGCCAGGCGGAAGCCTTCTGGAATTCCTTCCGCCACGGCCTGAGCAGGCCGTGCAGCGTCAGTCAGTTCCAGCCTTCTTTCCTGGCGCACTCTCGAAGGGTCCCGACCGCTCTCGGCAATGTCGCTCTGGCCATGCCCTCACCCGGATTTGTAGAAGGTAAATAGTTGTGGCCGTTCCTGAATATCAAAAGTTTTTCTTGCCAGTTCTCAGAATCGCGGGAGACCAGAAAGATCATTCCTATGGGGAGATGTATAACTTAGTTGCCAAAGAGTTCAATCTCACCGAGGAAGATCGTGCAGAACTGCTTCCTAGTGGTACTGCTAGGAAATTCGAAAATCGAGTTGCTTGGACAATCACCTATCTCAATAAGGCGAGGCTACTAGATCGAGTAGCACGAGGAGTGTTTCGAATTTCTGAGAGATTGATTTATGCAGGTTCACGTCATCACCAAAGGTCTCATCGCGCAGCATGCCGGCGCAGGCATTACTCTCGCGGATGCGATTGAAACAATCAAGAGAGGCCTAGGGATGTCCTAGCTATGGAAATCTTTCCTGGTATCTCGATGGACCCCGGTATCAGGTTTGGGAAGCCTGTCTCACGGGGACACGTATTGATGTGGCGACTGTGGTGGGGGCGCTGGCTGCAGGGGAAAGTATCGAAGCGGTACAGGACGCCTACGCCATCACCCGCGAGCAGATTCTGGTGGCGCTTGGATATGTGAGAGGGGAGATCTTATGAGTAAGGCCATGGTCAAAGAGGAAATGAAAAAGATGCTGGAATCTCTTCCTGAGGATTGCACGTGGGAGGACATCCAGTACCACATCTACGTCAGGGAGAAGATTGAACGCGGAATGGCCGCTGCCGACGCCGGTGACATTATTTCTCAGGAGGAAGCGGAAAAGAGGGTGGATCAGTGGCTAAAGTCGTCTGGACAGGACCGGCGCTAAAGGATTTAGAAGTTATCGTCAGATACATTGCCATGGATTCCGCGGTATGCGGAGCGTTTCTCACAGCGATTGGTTCGGGCGCCACGGGCGCTGAAGGAGTATCCCTCTCTTGGGAGAATAGTTCCCGAATATGAGTTACCGAACTACCGAGAACTGATTCATGGAGCGTACCGGATTATCTATGAAATTCGCCAAGACACCTGTTACATCGAAGCCGTGATTCACGCCAGCCGGGATCTGATGATGCACTATGAGCCAGGCCAGTGGGATGTGACTGAATGATCATCACCAAAGACCTCATCGCGCAACATAATCTGACGGACGATGAGTATCAGAAGATCATCGAGATACTCGGGCGGGAACCGAATATCACTGAGTTGGGCATGTTCTCGGTGATGTGGTCGGAGCATTGCTCCTATAAGAGTTCGCGCGTGCATTTGAAGAAACTGCCGACGACGGGACCGCGAGTGGTCCAGGGGCCGGGGGAAAATGCCGGTGCCGTGGATATCGGAGATGGGCTCTGCGTGGTCTTCAAGATGGAGTCGCACAACCACCCCTCGTTTATTGAACCCTATCAAGGTGCGGCGACTGGGGTGGGTGGGATTCTGCGCGACATCTTTACGATGGGTGCGCGCCCGATTGCCTTGCTCAATGCGCTGCGGTTCGGTGGGCTCGATAATGCGAAGAATCGACACCTGCTCAAGGGGGTGGTGGCTGGCATAAGTGCATACGGGAATTGTATGGGTGTGGCGACGGTCGGTGGCGAAATCGTCTTCAACGATATTTATTCGCCGAATCCACTAGTGAACGTGTTTTGCCTCGGCATTGCGCACAAGAACAAGATCTTCCTGGGAACAGCGGCCGGGGTCGGCAATCCGGTGATCTATTTCGGCTCGAAGACGGGCCGCGACGGGATTCACGGGGCGACGATGGCGTCCGATTCCTTCGACGACCAGTCGGAACAGAAGCGGCCCACGGTGCAGGTGGGCGATCCCTTTACTGAAAAGTTGTTGCTGGAAGCCTGTCTCGAACTGATGGCGGGCGATCTGCTGGTCGGTATCCAGGACATGGGGGCGGCGGGGTTGACCAGTTCGTCCTGTGAAATGGCGTCGCGTGCCGGCAACGGAATCGATCTGGACCTGACCAATGTGCCGCGGCGTGAGCCAAGCATGACGCCCTATGAATTGATGCTGTCGGAATCGCAAGAACGCATGCTGATGGTCGCGCAGGCGGGCAAGGAAGACGAATGCATTCGGATCTGCAAGAAGTGGGATCTCGATGTGGCAGTGGTGGGGCGGGTCACGGGTGACGGGATTCTCCGCGTGAAGGACCAGGGCAAGGTGGTGGCAGAGATTCCGGCGAAATCGCTGGCCGATGACGGACCACGCTACGAGCGGCCCTATTCGCCGCCGGGCTATCAGGACATGCTGACCAACCTGAACTACGATGCG
>JBKJZK010000040.1:0-3619 GCA_046715215.1 Nitrospiraceae bacterium | reverse complement strand
CGGTTTCGTCCATGATCTCCCCGACCACTTCTTCGAGAAGATCTTCAAGCGTGACAATCCCCATCACGCCGCCGAACTCGTTGACCACGACGGCCATATGCCGTTTCTCCTGCTGAAACTGCTTCATAAGGTCGTCCGCCGTCTTGCCTGAGGGAACGAACAGCGGGGGATAGGCAATGTCTTTGAGCTTCGCCTCATTCTTCCCCTTGGCGAGTTCGGTCAATGCCCTCGTCTTGTAGAGAATGCCCGTAATGTTATCGAGCGTCCCGTCATACAAGGGGATCCGTGAGTATTTCGAGTTATAGAGGAGTTCCTGAGCCTCTTTCAGGCACAGGTGACCATCCAATGAAAAGACATAGAGACGAGGGGTCATCGCGTCTTCAGCTGTAATGTCCTTGAGCTGGAAGACGTTCTTAATCATCTTCACCTTCTCGAACTCAATCGTCCCGGTCTTCCCCCCCTCATCGAGCATGATCTTCAACTCTTCCTCAGTCACGAGGGGAAGCGTCAGACCTTTCCCTCCTGTCAGTTTGTAGATCAACGGCACTATCACAAACAAGAAAGGTTTGAGAAGTAGCTGAACCCCGTAGACGGGGTAGGCCATGTTCAGAGTAACCGGAACCGCAAACTTGGCGGCTAACGTTTTAGGGATTACATCCACCGCCACCAAGAGGACAAAGGTCAGCAGGCCGACCATGACGGCAATCGCTTCGTCAAAAAATGTCTGGCCTCCATAGATACTCAAGGTGAGAAAAGCGGCATACATCGGCGTCGCCACGCCGACCAGACGGTAGCCGACCAAAATGGTAGAGAGGAGTTTTTGGGGGTCACTACGGAGATGGAGGGCCAACTTCGCTCGAGTATTCCCAGTTTGGGCGAGCGCCCTCAGCTTCGTTGAGTTGACCGCAAAGAAACCAATTTCAGCCGTGGATATCACAGCTGAAAGAACAATTAGACCTAAGAGGATTAGAACATCCATGGAGTGTAATGTATTAGAGGCGACCGACTATGCCGGTCGGCTTCGAATACCGGAGAGTCCAGGGGCTGTCCCCTATCGCCTTGGACCGGCAATGTGCGATTTGGTAGAACAGAGTGACTTGATAGGGGTCTAACTGACCTTTATCCATTGCACAGTACATGTACCATATGGACGGAGGGGCGAGCAAGCATATGCTGCAAACACGCCACAATATCAAATAGTTGCATTGTATGTCCGCAGAAAAACTGAAGAATTGGAAAGGCTGGCTGGATGAAGCCGGCATTATTATTATGAGTCATCTCGAAATACAAAGGCCTGGAGCCCAAGGGAGGATTCGAGGTGGGAGGCGGCGGCTTCTGCCTGGGCTTCCCTGGGAAATTGACCAATCTGAACTCGATATCGCTTTCCTTCTGGCAGATCGACAACCTGGACTCTGCCGCCTGAGTAGAGATGTTTCGCACGCTCCAAGAGGTTGAATGCATTCTGCTGGTCGGAAAAGGACCCGACTTGCACCCGTAAGACGCCCATATCGGCAGTCCGCCCTTGATACCCAACCACTCGTAATTCAATCTGGTCGGTTCCAGCCCCGGTCATTCCCAGCGCGTGCGCGCCGGCAAGTGAGAGATCGAGCACCCGCCCCCTGGCGAAGGGACCACGATCGTTAATGCGAACGGTCACCTGTCGGCCGGTACTCATTGATCGAACCACAGCAATTGAACCGAGTGGCAAGGTCCGATGAGCAGCCGTCAGCTGATGCATGTCATACCGTTCGCCATTTGCCGTCATGTTCCCATGAAATCCGGGGCCATACCATGAAGCGACACCACGCTCGACGAACCCAACAGGGTAGCCTGGGAAATAGGAAGGTTTGGGGGCGCCGCCGCAAGCAGCCAGGACACCGACCAGGAGGGTCACGAGAAGAAGGACCGGCCAGCGTGACCAATAGGATTGAGATCTGCGCGGCATGCCTAGCAGGCTGCGGGAAAACTATGTTGGCATACGAGAATTTCGATGGTCCGCACGTGTGGGACAATATGGAAACACTCCTGCAGGATGCTCAAAAAGGATATCCAGCAAGGCCGCAGCGAGTGAAGAGCCGAGGCGTACCCTCTGGGGCGCACGGTGCGACGAATAAGGAGCACCAAGTCTGTGCGCGCCGCCGAGTGGTGAGGCGGCCGGGTCCCCGTTGAGGGTCTGAACGATGTGAGAACGCTGCTTGGAGAAAGGTGCGGCTTGGCGCACCGGGGTCGGGCGGGTGAAAATAGAGACTTTTTCAGCATCCTGCTAGAACTCGTCGAGCGATTGATCCCTGAGGATAGTGAGCGCTTTTCCTGTGTTTGAAACGGTCAGAACCACGATCGCGCGCTTCCCCTCGCGGGATGGGGTGCAATAGCCGCATTTAATATTGATGCTAGCCTTGGTCAGCAGATCCGCCACTTCTTGTAAAGCCCCTGGCTTGTTTTCGAGGCTCAACAGCAAGGCGGTTTCCTCTGTAAACTTGATCTTTGCTACTTTCAGTGCCGCACGGGCCCTTTCCAGATCCGCGACCAACAGCCTCAACTTTCCTGTTCCGATGACTTCTGGGGCCGAAAAGGCCTTGATGTTGACCTTCGCCTCACCGAGCACCTGGGCCACTTGAGCCATGACCCCGGGCCTGCTCAATCTGCTAATGACCAATTGTGTCGTTGTAGGCATAGGAATTACTCCGTGGCGTGGAGGCACATGATGATGACGATCTCCTTACCGGACTTCAAAGGTCACCATCCTCCTTTTAGCAGGAAGCTGAAAAGTCCACCAGCTCTCTGGAGGTTAAGGCTCAGGCCAAGGCTGAGATGAAGAAAGTCGGGTCTTCGCTCAACCTTGACCTCGCTCAGCCTAGCCCGCTTGCTGCAGCCTTGCTGGATGGCATTTTTGAGCATTCTGCGTGGTGTTCTCCCCTTGTCCTCGGGAAATTCACCTCATCTTCATCGCTGGGAAAGCAGGAGGAAGTAGCGCTCAGAATCGTTAAACAGCTACCGGTTAGAGCACCTGACACAAACCGTTCACAAACGTGTACTCGTATATACCGCTAATGGGGACAGACGCATCCCCTGCCAGCTTCTGTGCCGACTCCTTGAGGCCGCGTGGCACGAGCAGATAGAATGGGACCCCGTGCACGACCGCCTCCTTCCATTCTGAAACGGTTGCGGCATCTCTGATCGAGTCATCGGTTTCCACCTCGGCCATCCATTCAACCATTGTATTGCCGGCGGAACTCACCTGCCACCCGACGATATCGCACTGTTGCTGAGGATCAGCCCAGGGGTTTTCCTCAAGACCGGTATGGATCGTGACCTTACAATGAAAGGCCTTCGCCCATCGCTGCGCGACCAGACTGACAACCTGATCGTGGACAGTAACAATCCCTTGCTCGCGAAGCACCGTACTCATTGAGTCATCCATCCTACGAGCAGCCGCTCGTTTCACCACAGTGAGTACACTTGAGACACGTTCCGTTCCGCACGAGAGTGAACTGCTTACACAGGCAACAGGTATCTCCCTCATAGCCCTTTTGGCGTGCCATTTGGATGGCGGTCAAGGTCAAGGTTTCACGCTTCAGTTCGACAGTATGGGCGACGTTACCGTTTCCATTTCCGTGTC
>JBKJZK010000039.1:0-2678 GCA_046715215.1 Nitrospiraceae bacterium | reverse complement strand
CCTTTACTGCGCGCATCCTGCGACCGTCAGCTATCTAATTGACCCCTTCCAAGCTCGCTCGTTTTTTTCTCAGGGAAGGAGGCTGAATGATCTTCCACTGCGCGCGTCCAACGAGGGCCTTCTGAGGCCACGCGTTGCGCGAGCACAGTGGATTCGAGGTCGATTCGAGGTTAGGCATGACCATTGACATATTGGAGCCGGTCGCCTCGCTTGAAAAGATGGAGGCTCGACAGCCTTTCCTCCCAGGTAACCCTCCTCCCCTTCCGTCACGAACAACCGGAGACAACGGGCACTCCCGTCATCCTGGCTGGTCGACTGCCTCCTCACCCTAGCCTCTTCACGTTTCACACCAAACCCGTCACCCCTCACATTTCACCTTTCACGCTCTTGCCATCAACTATACGCTCCTGGAATCAGGCTCGGCAGCAGATCTTCCGAGTTCCCCCACTAGCAGGATGCTAAAAAATTCCGCCTGGCGTTCTGACTCAGTCTTTGCCGAGGACGCTGCAGCCTCATTCTCGATGAGCGGAGCCGAGGGGATATGAGCTCCGTGATTTTTATCCATAAGAATTATCACTCGTCGATTTCTGCATTTTCAATTAGACTTCCATATACCTTGGCACCTAGAATAAAAAAGGTTATGTTTTGTCGTCACTGTGGGGAAGGAGTAAAGCCCATGACACTATTCAGGAAATCTATAGCCGTGGTGCTGACAGGAGTTCTACTTATAGCAGTCGCCGTCGCACTGCCTCCTCTACCGGTATTTGGCGAAGGTGGTGCGCGGCGAGACGTTGTGCTTCATGAACGTGAGCGCAACGCCACGATCATGGATATGCTCTATCTGGTCGAGTTCGAGGCGACCCAAGCCGGAGCTCCGACGAGTCGCGAGCAGAGGATCGAGCTGCTCGACAAACTCCTCATCCCAACCATCGAGAGTCTGGGGAAGGATGGCAAGGTCCGTGCGGGAGGCCTCGTCGTCGGTACTCTCGCCGGGGCCTTCGTGGTTGGAGCCAAATCGAAAGATGAAGTGGCTGAACTCGTTCGTGCGCTTCCCGCCTGGGGCATCATGCAGTGGAAGGTGACGCCGCTCGAGACCTTCGCTTACCGGGCCGACATCGAGAAGAAGGTGGCGCAGGGACTCCGCACGCAGAAGTAGTTCGGCGCGCCAATCCAGATCGAGTCGGATCTGCGTACCTCACACGAACCAGGGATTTAGGGTCAGGCATGACTATTGACTTATTGGAGCCGGTCGCCTCGCTTGGAGAAATGGCGGGCTCGGCATTCTTCCCTCCTCCAAAGTAGCCCTCCCCCCGCACCTTCCGTCATGAATAGCCGGAGAGTTTTGACAGGCGCTCTCGATACCTGTAAAGCGTATCTCGCGAGCATGCTGAAAGTCAGTTCAACTCCCTCAACCGTCCCTTGCTAGCGCTCGAATACTCTCCTCCGCACACACCTTCCGGGGTGGCATCTGGTGATACCTGGAGGAGGGTCTCCTGCGTTGACGATGCGCTTGAAATGACTTAGAGTTGCAGAGAGTCTGAAGACCGTGATCTTTTCTCCTATCCCGAAGCACGCGACATGGACACTCGCATAGACGTGACAACCTCCGACCCAGCTCTGGTGCGGATTATTCGTGTCTTAGTCACGGCATATGAACCGGAACAGATCTTTCTGTTCGGCTCGCGTGCGCGCGGCGATGCCGGCCCGGATAGCGATTACGATCTACTCCTCGTAGTGCCGGACCAGGCCCCATCAGAACGGAAGCGGAGCAAACTGGCGTATCAGGTTCTGTGGGGAACGGGCACGGCTGCCGACGTGGTGGTCTGGACCAGGAGCGCCTTCGATTCGCGGGTTCACCTTGCCGCGTCATTACCCGCCACCGTCATGCGGGAAGGCAAACTACTCCATGCCGCATGATCCGGCCCTTGTCGCAGAGACCCGTGCCTGGTTCTCGAAGGCAGGGAACGACTTGCGCGCTGGAACGTTCGAACTGGGCGCCGTCCCACCCTTAACCTCCGACATCGTATTCCATACGCAGCAAGCCGCCGAAAAAGCGATGAAGGGGTTTCTCACCTGGCATGGGCGAGTCTATCGCAAGACCCATAATCTTGTCGAAATCGGGGAAGCGTGCGCCGCGATCGATCCGACACTCGAACCCTTGCTCAGGCGAGCGGCGGAACTCACCGAGTACGCCTGGAGATTTCTGTAACCAGGCAACCCTGAAGAACCCACCGAGGAAGAGGCCAGAGGAGCGTTGGCGCTCGCTCGCGAGGTGTTCGATTCGCTCCTGCACCGCCTGCCACCAGACGTCCGCCCGTAACTCACGATCCCCTGAAGACGCCTCGCCGGTCACAAGGCAATGTCTGCTTCATGGTTCATACTGCCCGACGGGAGAGGATCCAAGATTCTTGATCAGACATGACTATTGGCTTATTTGAGCCGGTCGCCTCGCTTGGAGAAATGGCGGGCTCGGCATTCTTCCCTCCTCCAAAGTAGCCCTCCTCCCGCACCTTCCGTCACGAACCGCTGGAGATAGCTGACGGGCGCTCCCGACACTCGTGAAGCGGTATTTTGGTCTGTCTCATTGTCGCCCCGCCTCTCTGGTCTGTCTGATGCCAGACAAGATGACCTAAGAGATCAGACAGACGAACGACGAAATAGGAGCGACAAGTTAGGAC
>JBKJZK010000038.1:0-1504 GCA_046715215.1 Nitrospiraceae bacterium | reverse complement strand
GGTTTAGTCGGTCTCGTTCTCGGACCAGGGCCTGCTGCGATGCTTCTGCGTTTCCGAAATTGAGCACGTTGTCCACGGCCACGGCAACCTGTTTGCCCACTTGCTGGAGGAATTCCAGATCCGCTTCACCATAGGCTTCTTTCTGCAAGCTCAAAAATCCCATAGCGCCCAGCCGTCGCACCGCCGTGGTCAGGGGAACGAAGCAGAACGACTTTATGCCGTCCTCCTTCATCTGCCCGATGACCTTGGGCCAGCGACGTTCTTCGGCAAGATCGGGAACGAGGATCGACTGTTGCGTCTGCCACACCAATCCGGCTGGACTCTCTTCGACCGGACTTTCATGGCCGCCCACGAGATCAGCCGGCACGTTCGCCTGAATGGTGTGTAGCCGCATCGTGTTCCGCACAGGATCGTGTAACGTCAGGGCAACGAAATTGACATGTACCACTCGGGGAAGGTGCTGGGCGAGATCTCGAAAGAGTGCGTGGAGATCTCTGTGGACGGAGATCGCCTGCGCAACCTCCAGCAAGGCTTGGTACCGCTCCGCAAGAGTCTCACAAGGAGATGCGGGATGAGTTTCCATAGGGGGGCAGTAGGCGTATACGTCAGTAACGCCTCAAGAGGGGGGAGGGGCTGGAGACTGATGATCTTCCGTACTCGTGCAACGCGCGGCCTAAGAAGGACCTCGTTGGACACGCGCAGTGGAAGATCAATCAGCCCCCATCCCTAAAGAGGTAGGGAGAGATCTCGGAAGAATGGGTGGGCAGCCAGACCATCTTTCTTGCTCGCAGAACGCGCACTATATGAATGTGGTCGCCGGGGTTATTGGCACGTCTGGGCGTGCCAGTGGGTGGGCGGGTGATAAAATTCGCGCAGTTGAGGGCAACCTTGGCCACTCCCTTGAGGAACGATGAAGAGAGTTCGAAAGGATACGCACAACGCGCACAATAGAAAATCAATCAGCCTCCATCCCTAAAGAGGTGGCAAGAGATCTCACAAGAATAGCTGAGCAGCCAGACCGTCCTTCTTGCTCGCTGAGGCCGCACGGTCAAAATGTGCTCCCTCAATGCGCGCAGGGAAGGACGGTCTGGCTGTTACCCTGAGAGCGAAGTGGAGAAAGTCCGCTGCCGTGCTGGCGATCTTATCCTGGGAAGCCTCATTGACACATGGTCAAAAGTTCATGACAATACTCGAAAATTCGAAATGAGGAATAAGAAGGCTGTTGAGATGGGCCCTCACTGAACGACTTGGCCCCCGCAGCTCATTTAATAGTTCGGTGGCACGATGCCAGCAACAAGAGCGGTCAGAGCCAATAACGGCTGCTTGCGACCCAAAACGGTCATTCGCGGTGTAGATTTGCGGTCCATTTGAGGACACGGCGGTGATCGAGTTGTTGCTGACCCGTCCTGAAAGGAACGTCGAGAGATGATGTCAGCACTCAGAACGATCGGGGTGCGAGCCCATGTACAGCGAGGTGCCGTGTTGGCGCTCACGAGGAGCACGC
>JBKJZK010000037.1:0-7606 GCA_046715215.1 Nitrospiraceae bacterium | reverse complement strand
GGCGTACCTTGCTGGGCCTGTGGACTCCACGCTACCAAGAAGAGTTTATCAGTCGTCAGTGTTTTACTGAAGACGAGGCGTCCATCATCGAGGCCCATGTGCAAATGCTCGGCTGTCACAGTAAGCGAGAGCCTGTCAGTCCGCCGACCAACTATGCTCCTGCTGACGCGTGCGGCAATGTTTGGCAGTATCGGGACTTCTGGGAGGAAGGCGCCGTGCCATGCGCGAGTCGCTACATTGGGTACTTCGGCGTCGAGACCCAGCTGGTGCGGACACTGTTGCCGGACGACTATTTCGACATGACCGGGACCATCACCGCCGATGGTGAAGTCAAGACGCAGTTGCCGTTGTGGGTCAGAGAGAATCAGAGAGAGAATCAAGGCTAAAGCCGTTCCTAACCGGTTGAATTACGGTGGGAATTTCGGTGGATATTTCGGGTCGTTCCCAGTGATCCTGGTGCGGTTCACCCAACACACCGGAGGACACATGTTCAACGCGAAATATCTGACAGCGGCCAACATTGCAACGATCGAAGAAGCGATGAACACCGAAGACGTGGAGCACATGATTGCGACCATCGATCAGATTGTCGCGTTGAAACTACAGAAGGCACTCACACCGGATAGCGATATCAGGAATGCTGACCGGTTGAAGCGACGAGGACAACCGGTGGTGACTAAACCAACAAAGAAGCAGGAGCCACGACGATGAAAGCCGCCCTGTACGCACGATTCTCATCCGAGAATCAAAAAGACAGCAGTATCCAGGACCAGTTCAGAAATTGTGAAACACGCGCTGTGCGCGAAGGCTGGGAGATTGTGGCGCGGTACGCCGATCGCGCGATCTCAGGCACCACGGCTGATCGCCCGCAGTATCAACAGATGCTGAAGGACGCCCAGGCCAAGTGCTTCGACATCTTGCTGGTCGATGATTTTTCTCGCTTGTCACGTGACCAAGTGGAAACGGAACAGGTCCGTCGTCGCCTTGTCCATTGGGGCATTCGGGTGATCGGGCAGAGCGACGGCATTGACAGTAGTCACAAAGGTCACAAGCTGCTCTCTTCGATGAAGGGCATGATGAACGAGGTGTTCCTGGACGATTTGCGCGATAAGACCCGACGCGGAATGGTCGGGCAAGCGCTGAAAGGCTACCATTGTGGAGGCCGAAGCTTTGGGTATCGTCTGGTGCCAGAATACGATTCCACGAAGAGAGACCCGTATGGGCAACCGGCGCGGATCGGAACACGGCTGGAGATCGACGAGGATCAGGCGCAGTGGGTGCGGTGGATTTTTTCCCAATATGCCGATGGGATGTCCCCCGTGAAGATTGTCGAGGAGTTGAATCGCCAAGGTGTGCCACCTCCCGGGATATTCTACCGACGGAAGTCTTCACAGCCCCCGACCTGGTGCGCGAGTGCCTTGTATGGCAATGTGACCTATGGCCTGGGGCTATTGAACAATGGACGCTATATCGGCGAAGTGACCTGGGGCCGGTCGCGCTGGGAGAAGAATCCTGACACCAAAAGAAAACAGAGATTCCTGTGTGAAGAACAGGACTGGATCAGGCGCTCTGTTGAGCATCTGCGCATTATCGAGGATCCGCTATGGCAGCGCGTGAAGCGGCGACAGCGGGATATTCACCAGGGGAGTGCGGCGATCCGAACGGCCCTGCATGCCAATGCGCGCACCGGACGCGGGCCGAAATATCTGTTTAGCGGTTTGCTTACCTGTGGGCACTTGAACAGTGCGGGTGAACAGTGCACGCATAAGTTCATTATCGTGGACCCTCTGCACTACGCGTGTGGCGGGTGGAAGTATCGTGGCCAATCGGTCTGCTCGAATACGATTAAAGTATCCCGCGCGATTGTGGAGTCGGTCCTGTTTGATGCGATCAGAGACGATCTGTTCACTGCCCAAGGCCAAGCGGCATTCATTCAGGAAACAACGAAGCTCTTGACTGCGCATCGACGGGTGCAGAAACCCGATCACCAACAGGCTGCCAAACGGTTGCAGGAGGTGGAGCACGCGATAGCCAATATCATGGCAGCAATCACAGCGGGCATTGTGACAGCCAGCACGAAAACCGCACTGGAACACGCCGAAGCCGAACGTGACGCGCTGGTGCAGTCGATGCAGCCCCAACACAAGCCGGTCGCCAAGGTGGCAGCATTTCTGCCGAATGCGATCGGGAGATTCAAGGCGCTGCTCGACGACCTGGAGCATGTGACACAGCGCCAAGTGGATCTAACACGCGCACAGCTACGGGTCCTGCTGGGGAAAGAGATTGTGCTGCATCCGATGGCAGACGGCGTAACGCGGTATCTGACAGCGGAAGTAACGGGGAGTTATCAGGGCTTATTGCGGATGGTGACGGGTCAAAATAAGTCTCGTGGAGGGCAGGGGAGTTGAACCCCTGACCCCGACGTTGCGAACGTCGTGCTCTCCCAACTGAGCTAGCCCCCCACGCGTATTTATATTAGAGCAAATAACTCAATGGCTTATATATACTGAATTTGTCATACTTGTTATATGCTTTTCACGATTCTCGAATTATACTGTAAGTCATGTCGCCATTCAACCGTCCGCTGAAATTACGAGGGGGCAAACTCCATATCTTCAAGCAACCCAAATCCAAGAACCTCTTCTGGCACACGTTCCTCAACGGCAAGTACGTCGTTTACACCACCAAAACAGACAGCCTGGTGCTCGCCAAGCCCATCGCTGAAACGTTCAGGGACCTCCCCGTAGTCAATCCCAGCCCTTCCCCATCGGAACCCCTCACGGCCTCACAATAGACTGCTTGCTCTATTCTGAACAGTGCCGCCGCCCTCTCCGTGCAGTAAGTCCTGCCGAGAACCATCTAATTCTTGCAAGACTCCCCAAATCCCATACACTCAGGTCCGAGTCCTCGGCAATCTTCATTTTACGCGTAAAACACAGATCGGAGTGTTCGTCATGAGCACCCAGCGAGTGAGCAATAGGTTCAAGAAACGCTATGAACGCCCTACCCCGCGTTATTCATGAACGCTTCTGCTGCAATCGCCGATCCGCTGCTCTTGCGCGTGAAGCGCAGGACGGAAAGACCGTACTGGGGACTGGCGCCCTTCTTTTTGGCACTTGTCCTCGTCTGAGGAGCAGCGGTCTTGCGACACGGCTCAGCGATTTCGCGACGAACCGTCATGAATCATGCGGGCTAAATCGTTCAGTTAGCCGACGACAAGAGTCGTAGAAAGGAGAAGGAAAGTGATGCATATGAAGAAAAAGAAACAGACAGAGAACTTCCGGGTTTCCAATCTCAAGAGAAAAGCGGAACAAGGCGACGCTGATGCGCAGTACAATCTTGGGGTGCTGTATTACTTTGGGGACGGCGTGCCGCAAGGCTATGCGAAGGCGCGACAGTGGTGGGAGCAAGCCGCAGCCCAGGGGCACGCGGATGCGCAGTACAACCTCGGGCAGCTATATTTCTTCTGGCACGGTGTGCCGCAAGATTATGGGAAAGCGCGACAGTGGTACGAGCAAGCGGCAGCCCAGGGTGATGCGGGTGCGCAGTACAACCTCGGGGTGATGTATGGGGCGGGACAGGGCGTGGTGCAGGACTATACAAAGGCGTGGGGGTGGTATGAGCAAGCCGCTGACCAGGGGCACGCGGGTGCAACGCTCAACCTCGGGCTGATGTATGTCCGGGGACAGGGGGTGTCGCAGGATGACGCGAAGGCGCGACAGTGGTGGGAGAAAGCCGCTGCCCACGGGGACGCGAACACACAGAAAATCCTCAGAATATTGTTTGCGTATACCAGAAAAACAAGGACTCTTGCCGCATGAAAAAGACAGCCTTGATCGTGTCATGACCCACAAACCGAGCGTGCCGAGGCTCCTTTTTTCGAGTTTAACAAAGAAGACGAGGTCGAACAGCAATCCTCTCAAGACATGAAGCGTAAGCGATGTGAGATTCAGGGGCTTAGAAACGAGTACGGTAGGGGTCTGTGGGCTGATGGCATGCCCTACGTAAAAAGGGGTTGCAAATGTCTCCGACTTGGGAGCAGAATCCCACCTACAGGGTCTGGTGTTAGCGCCCACAACAATCCTCCGGTATGAATATGCCCACTCAACAGGAGCGAAGGGATAGCGAGCGTGTATCCTGCAGGCTCGTTTGCTCCTTCGAGCTGACGAAGCTTGTGGACGGCAGCACGGTGAAGTTGACAAAGGGATCCGGGCACGCGATTAATAGGAGCGTCAGGGGCATGCTGCTCTTGCTTCCTGAGGAAGTGAACAAACGGCAGGTGGTTGAGATTCAGGTGCCCTCAAAGGCGAAGAAAAAGCAGAGCACCAAACTGGTGGAAGTGTGTTGGACCCGCCCCATTCCGGTAAGTGCCCGAGTCAAGATGTACCTGGCGGGCACTCGTTTCCTGTTTGAAATTCCTGTTCCTAGTAGTTAGTCGCCACAGGCTCACTAGATCCCGCTCTCGCCCCCGCTGCTTTTACACAACCGTTTTCCGAGTCTCTACCCGAAACAGGTTGAGGCCCAGGTCGAGGCTGAGAAAATTTGATTCTCTTCGTTTAGCCTCAGCCTTGACCTCATCCTGCCTGCGCGCATGGCTATGACGGGCTGATCACCGCCTCGCCCTTCGGTTTTCCAGCCTCGATGAACACACGCCGCCCTTCAACCCGCAACCGCCCCTCGGCAAAGAGCTGGACCGCTCGTGGATAGATCTTGTGCTCTTGCTCAAGAATTCGCGCGGCCAGTGTTTCTGGCCTGTCCTCATCGAGAATTGGAACCGCCGCTTGAAGAATGATCGGCCCTTCATCGACGCCTTCCGTCACAAAATGCACGGTACATCCGGCAAGCTTGCAGCCCCACTCGATTGCTTTCTTTTGCACATCTAACCCGGGGAACGAGGGCAACAGGGACGGGTGAATGTTCATCATGCGATTCGTAAAAGCCTCCACGAGGACCGTGGTGACGATCTTCATGTACCCGGCCAGTAATACCAACTCCACATCGTGTCGCCGAAGCACATCGAGTAGCTCGCGATCGTAGGCCTCACGACTATCGGGTCTGCCTGCATAGGGTTTTGGATCGACGAAGAGGTTGGACAGTCCGTGTCGACGGGCTCGTTCTAACGCCTGGGCCTCTTTCTTGTTGCTGATGACAGCGACAATCTTCGACTGAACCGTTCCCGCTTCGATCGCGTCGATAACCGCCTGAAGGTTCGATCCGCGCCCAGATGCCAAGACGGCGACACGAAGTGTATCCGTCCGCTTAGTCGACATACTCCACCAATGGCAGGTCGCCGGTCGATGACACGATGATCCCGATCTGGCAAGCCGGATCGCCCAAAGCCGTGGCACGCGCGACGACAGACTTGGCGGCTGACGCCGGCACCACGAGAATCAGCCCAATCCCCATGTTGAAGACGCGATACATCTCCTCACGCTCGACCTGTCCAAACCGAGCGATCTCCTGTAAAATAGGCGGTACGGACCAGGCACTCCGCCGCACCTGTGCCCGCACACCCGAGGGAAACACTCGCGGGAGATTCTCGGTGATGCCGCCGCCGGTGATATGGGCAATGCCTTTGATGGGAGATTCCTGGATCAAAGTGAGAATCTGTTTAGCATAGATTCTGGTGGGAGTCAGCAAGACGTCCCCCAGAGCCTGATCGAGTTCAGGGAGGCGACTGGTTACGCTGAGTTTTGCCTCATCCAACAAAACACGACGTACCAAAGAATAGCCGTTGCTATGAAGACCGGTCGAAGCCAATCCAATTAGGGCATCGCCGGGCACGATGCTGCAGCCATCGATGATCTTGGGTCGATCCACCACTCCGACGGCGAACCCTGCCAGGTCATATTCGCCCTCAGCATAGAAGGAGGGCATCTCGGCGGTTTCCCCACCGATCAAGGCGCAGCCAGCCTGGCGACAGCCCTCGGCAATCCCCTTGAGTACGGACTCAGCCTTGGGGACGGCAAGCTTTCCCGTCGCGAAATAATCCAAGAAGAACAGCGGCTCGGCCCCGCTGACTACGATGTCGTTCACACACATGGCCACCAGATCGATCCCGACGGTATCGTGACGATCCATGAGGAAGGCGATCTTCAATTTCGTCCCGACTCCATCAGTGCCGGAGACGAGGACTGGTTCGGCATAGCGATGGGCCTGCAGCCGAAACAATCCGCCGAACCCGCCAAGGTCCGTCAGGACTTCCGGACGGAAGGTGGATCGTACCAATGGTGAAATACGGTCGACGAACTCGTCGCCCGCATCGATATCGACTCCGGCATCGCGATAGGTTGTCATAGGAAACAGCGTTAGGGAAGGTTGAGGCTCAGGTCGAGGTTGCACGGGGGACCGAGGCGATACCATTCCGCCCTCAGCCTTAACCTCAACCTTGACCTACTCCGGACGCGCATCTTAGCGGAGGGCTGTCGCAGAGGTCAACGGAGGGGCTAAGGACGAACTCTGAGAAAATTTATGGTTATCTACTCCCCAAGATGTCTGCTGGTGTCTCAGCGACCTCTGCCCTTCCGTTCCTGCCTCACACCATTGAGGAGGGCTGGGCTGCTGAAGCGGGCATCGGAACCGTGTCGTGTTCCGATGTAGCCGAGCCGAAGCGACGGCTGAAGGCCGATCGCGAGGACTGTTCGAAGCTGTGTTTGCGCCTGCGCAATGAACACAGCAAGTTCCGGAGCGAAGCGAAGGCGAGGCGTACAGCGGACCGACACGGTTCCGGCTTTAAGCGGCAGCAGCTCAGCCCTCCGGTCTCATCTCCACATCCAACAACTTGATTTTCCGATGGAGATGACTCCGTTCGATTTTCAACTCTTCAGCCGTACGAGAAATGTTCCAATGATGCTCACGCAACTTTCGCGCGATATATTCCTTTTCAAACGCGTTGCGGGCGTCCCTGAGCGAGTCATACGACTGCGTGAAGAGTGGATTGACCGGGGGCGTTGCAGACTGAGACGCCGGCCCAACCGGCCGCGCCTGCAACGAGAGGCCGGCCTGCGCCGCCTCGATGACGGGTCCTGGCGCCATGATCATCAATCGCTCAATCAGGTTCCGCAGTTCACGAATATTCCCCGGCCAGTCATATTGTTGAAACACCGCCATCGCATCCGGCGCGATCTCTTTGCTCCGCAACCCCTGCTCCTCCGTATGGACCTTCATGAAATGGCGAATGAGCAGCGGAATGTCTTCCCGGCGCTCCCTGAGCGGCGGCACGATGATCGGCACCACGTTGAGCCGGTAGAAGAGGTCATCGCGAAAGGTGCCTTTCTCGATTTCCTTGAGCAGATCCTTATTGGACGCGGCTAAAACCCGGACATCCACCTTGAGCAGCTTGGTCCCACCGACACGAGTGAATTGCTGTTCCTGTAACGCCCGCAATACCTTCGCCTGGGTGTTCAAGCTCATGTCGGCGATTTCGTCCAGAAACAGTGTGCCCCCATCCGCCTGCTCGAACTGCCCCCGCTTCATCGAGGTCGCACCGGTGAAGGAGCCCTTTTCATGTCCGAACAGTTCACTCTCGATCAAGGTCTCCGGGATGGCCGCACAGTTCACCGCCACAAACGGTCGACCGGCCCGTGCGCTCTGCAGGTGGATGGCC
>JBKJZK010000036.1:0-6446 GCA_046715215.1 Nitrospiraceae bacterium | reverse complement strand
ACTACACCTTGATCGGAGAAGAGCTGTATGCCGCCAGCGCCTATCTCTCCAAAGAACCGGTTCAGGTCGGCACACTGCGCGGACAAGACATCGGTAAAGCCCTCATCCTCGGCGTGCTTGGTGTTGGAACCATACTGGCCACCCTCGGAGTCATGCTCGATGCGCAATGGCCGAAATTATTTCTGGACTTTTTCAGAGACGTGAAATGATCTTTCTCCGACGACAGGTTCCACTCCTAATTACGCTCATCACCGGCATCGTTTTCGCTGGACAATACTATGTGCCGCATCCGGCTTCAGAGCAGATGCTGACCTCCGTGACCAAGTGGCTCCAGATCATCGGGGGGTTTGCGCTGGTGCTGGGCGTCAGCAGTCTGTTCCACGTCCATGCCGTCAAGATTCGGCGCAAAGAAGCGGGATGGGGTTATAGTTTCGTCCTCTATGCCGGCATGCTGGGTACGATTGTGGCCGGCCTGTGGTCGAACGGCAAGGAAGCCGTCGACGGTACCATGACGGCCTTCGGGTGGGTCTATAACTTCATGATGGTCCCGCTGCAGGGGACCATGTTCGCCATCCTCGCGTTCTTCATCGCCTCGGCAGCCTATCGGTCGTTCCGCGCGCGAAGTCGCGAGGCGGCGGTGCTGCTCATTGCGGCGGTGATCGTCATGATGGGCCGCGTTCCGCTCGGAGAATATCTCATTCCGATCAGCGGCGACGTATCTCAGTGGATCTTGAACGTGCTGAACGCGTCGGTGCGGCGCGCGATTCTGATCGGCGTCAGCCTCGGCACAGTGGCCCTCTCCATCAAGATCATCTTTGGCAAGGAACGGTCGTATCTTGGAGGGGGAAAAGAGTGATGGGTGATGAGTGATGTGTGACGAGAAAATGCAGTTGTTTTTTCCGCACCCATCACTGATCACCGTTCACTGATCACTATTATGACTTTCGCTGAACGCATGCTCAAAATCGATCGGCGGATCATCTTTCTGGTGATCGGCATCTGCACGCTCTTGCCACTGCTCTACCCGGTCGGGTTGCCGATCAAGATTTCGCCGGAAGTCCGCGGGGTGTACGACCACATCGAGTCACTCCCCGAGGGTTCCGTGTTCCTGCTCTCGCTGGATTTCGATCCGGCGTCGAAACCTGAGCTGCATCCCCAAGCGATTTCGTTGCTGCATCATGCCTTCAGAAAGAACCTCCGTGTGATCGCGTTGACGCTTTGGGTCTCCGGTACCGGCATGGCCGACCAGGTCGTCACGCAGGTTGCCCGCGAGATGGGCAAGGAAAACGGGAAGGATTATGTGTTTCTCGGCTGGAGTCCCGGTGGGACCGCCGTCATCATCAACATGGGACAGGATCTCTACGGGGCGTTCCCAGCCGACTACAACGGCAAACCGACGAAGGGGTTACCAGTCCTGGAAGGCGTTGCGAGTCTGCGCGATGTGAACTATGCCGTCAGTCTGGGCGCCGGTAATCCCGGCGTGGAAGCGTGGTATGTGTTCGGCAAGGACAAGTACAAGTTTGAACTTGGCGGCGGCTGCACGGGCGTCATGGCGCCGGGGCTCTATCCGTTGTTGCGCAGCGGGCAGATCAACGGCCTGATCGGGGGTCTGCGCGGCGCAGCAGAATACGAAACCTTGATGGACCAGAAGGGGAAAGCAATTGCCGGCATGGATGCCCAATCGGCTACGCATCTCGCCATCATTGTGCTGGTCATTATGTGTAACCTGTTCTATTTCACATCGCGCAGCAGGACTAGACAACAGGGACAGTTGGGAGCCTGAACACCTATGCCGATTGAAATCATCATCGGTGGGTGGGTAGCGACGGGGTTGACCCTCTTCATCTTCTCGTTTCTGTACAAGGATAATCCACTCTTCAAGCTGGCGGAGAATCTCTACGTCGGCGTGTCGGTCGGGTACACGATCATCAAGACCTACGACACGGTGATCAAGCAGCTCATCTGGAAACCGATCGTCGAGAACGGGGAGTGGTCGCTGTTGATTCCGGTCGCCATCGGGACGCTCATGCTCACGCGCTATGTCCCGAAAGCCGCCTGGATCTCGCGGTACGCGTTTGCCTTCATTGTGGGCGTTGGGTCGGGGCTCGCCATCCCGCGGACCATTTCGTCATATATCCTGAAACAGATCGAGGATACGGTTCGTCCGCTATTGACGTTGGTGCCCGGAGAAGGCGTCACCTTTACGTGGAATCTCCTGAATCTGTCCAGCAGCCTGAACAGCATTATCATTTTGGTCGGCGTCAGCTCGGTCCTGTTCTACTTCTTTTTCTCCATCGAGCACACGGGGCCTGGCAAGGTCGTGGCCCGCACGGGCATCATGTTTCTGATGATCGCCTTCGGCGCAGCCTTCGGCTACACAGTGATGGCCCGCATGTCGCTCTTGATCGGGCGATTGACTGACCTCATCGAATTCACCGATCCTTCCTATGGCTGGCCGAGCCTCTGGCTCGTGGGTTTGACTATCCTCACCTTGGTGGTGATGGCTCGCCGGCCCAGCAGCAACCCGCCCAAAGAACAGTAGCAGGATGCTGAAAAGTGAGCGGGATAGCTGGGACGATCCCTGTGCTCGCGCAACGCGCGGCCTCCGAAGGCCCTCGTTGGACGCGCGCAGTTGGGATCATCCCAGCCACCCCTTAGTAAGTGATTGATCGCTGCGGCCTTGTTTGGGAGAAAGGCGCGGCTCGGCGCGCGCGGGGTTGGGCGGGTGAGAAGGCGGACTTTTTGAGCATCCTGCGGGAATGTTCTCCAAATGAACCAGCTCAGCGGTTGCAGCGGGCGCAATCCTCTCGTTACAATGGGCGCTCCCAAAAGGAGTGTCATGACTACTACGACCAGTACCTCCAAGGACCCTAACCAGTACCCCGCTCTTCGCAATCTTCAATTTTCGCCGATTAAAGAGGGTGAGGAGCAGTACATGGTCCTGTGGGACCCGACTGGGCTGAGTAAGGAAAAGCTCGTTCTGCCGCTCAACTATTTTTTCATCATTCAGCATTTCGACGGCGAGCACTCGCTGGCAGAAATCGGAGCGCTCTATCTCAAACGATTCGGTGAATTTCTCGTACCCGGCAAGATGGATCAGCTGGTTTCCGAGCTGAATGAGAAGCTGTTCTTGGAAGGTCAGCGTGCTGAGGACGCTCACCGCTTGGCGCGGGAGGCCTATCGGCAGAGCCCGCTACGTCGCGCATCGTTTGCCGGGCGGGGGTATGAAGCAGACGGCGCGAAATTGAAAAAACAGATCGACGGTTTCTTTACGTCGAAAGAAGGACCGGACTTCAAACCATCTGAGCATGCGGGAAAAAAGATCAAAGGCCTCGTCGCACCGACCTATGACCTGAAACAAGCAGGGCCGATCTATGCCTGGGCCTATAAAGAACTGCAAGATGCGGAGCAGCCGGATCTGTTCGTCATCATCGGCACGGCCTCTGCCGGATTGGACTATGTGTATGCCGTGACAGATAAGGATTTCGAGACGCCTCTCGGGGTCGTGTGCACCGACCAACCGATTCTGAATCAGCTCAAGGCCAAGCTCCCGACATTTTTTGAGGACGATCTCTGCCATCAAGCGGAGCAGGCCGTGGAGTTTCAACTCCCGTTTCTTCAGGACATTGTGGGAAGCAAGAAGCCGTTTACCATCGTACCGATCTTGAGTTCCTTTTCCGCGGCGAGCCTGGGGGATCCGACCATTCGCCAATCGGTCGACCAGTTCTTAGCTGGGCTTCGAGAAGTACTCACGCAATCGGCCAGGGCCTATTGCGTGATTGCAGCGGGAGAGCTGGCTCATTTGGGCATGCGCTACGGAGACAAAGCGCCTCCAACGGACTTCTCCTTTCATCGCTGCATGCAGTTCGACCTGGAAATGTTGAAACCGGTGGAGGAGCGGCAGCCGGAAGAATTCGCGAACTACATCAGAAAAGAGCAGGACCAGCGCCGGATCTCCGGCTTCTCACCAATTTATTCTTTGCTGCGGTTGATCGAAGCAGAGAGTGGGCAGGTCTTACGCTACGACCGCGGGATCACGGATCAGTTCAACTCCACAGTGACGTACGCATCGATGGCATTTTACTAACATCGGCTGCTGAAAAGGGAGCGGGGTAGCCGGGACGATCCCCGTGCTCGCGCAACGCGCGGCCTCAGAAGGATGAGGAAGGAGCGGCCAGGGTGCCCTCCTTGCTCGCAGAACGCGCACGGTGAAACGGTGCTCGTTCGATGCGCGCAGTTGAGGGCAGCCTTGGCCCCTCCCCTAAAGGGAGGTATAGGGAAAGCCGAAAGGCCTTTGGAAACTTGCCCACACGTTTCTTCGCCACCTGCCACCCCCTCCTGGTGCTAAGTGTGCCAATTGCCGTGTCTCAGTCTAGGGGGTCAGTCCACCCAAGCAGAAAACTGCGAGATTTGAAAACCCTACCGTGTTAGATCCGACTTCCTCCTAGAATTTTTCAGCTAGAATTCTTGAGTGAGTACTTTAGGAAGAGAACGAGGACCCACCCATTCGATGTCGCGGCTTGCGACCAGCGTCGTGTTGCTATGAATCTCTCCTGATGGCGAGTCCAATACGTGAGGACACGCCTCACCCTGGCTTACGTCACTACGGACCGCTGACGACACTCGCCAGTGAGCCGTCGGCATGGATACGTGCAAAATGGTTGACGGCAGCACCGTTATAGGTGGGTAAGATTCCTCCAATATAGACATCTCCCGTGTCATCCTGTACTGGGACGATGGTAAAGACTCCACCATCCATGGTGGGTGTAATAAATGTAGGAGCGGTGACCAGAGCACCATTCCGATTGAAGCGGAACAGGGTTACGGGCGACAGTGACGCTAAGAGCACATCACCACTTCCATCTTGAGTTACAGCGATCGCATAGCCGCGAGCATTGAGGTCCGCTTTAAAACTCGTATCCGATGCACCGGTTTCGTGCACGCGAATCAATGGCCCGACCCAGAGGCCAGCATAGAGGTCCGCTGTGCCGTCACCCGCCGGTGCTAACGCCACGACCAAAGTTATCCCACAAAGAAAGCCCACGTCAGTCCTGAATGTCGAATCGAGCGTCCCATCCGAGTTCAGGCGGAGGAGACTTGACACAGGCACGCCGTTATACCGGTTCAGGGTTCCACCGACGTAGAGCTTTCCGGTCGACCTCGGCATCAGAGTGCTGATAGTCTGAGGGCAGCCCTGAGCGGCCGATCCGGTTGGGAAGCCGTTTCCCGTGGAGAAGGCAGGATCGACTGACCCATCGGGGTTCAATCGGACGATATTGAGCAGAGCGTAATCACCGGGGCTCGATGAATTTGGATTTGGTCTTGTAAACGTGGCATACAGGTCTCCGCTGCCATCTTCCGCCGCCGCAAACTCTCGTCCCAATAATGAAGAGAGCTCGGCGGGTAACCGGAACCCTGCATCCAGCGAACCGGTCCGGGTCAACCGGATCAGGCGCGGCACCGGTTGTCCGTCGAATTGGGTGAACTCTCCCAGCACATAGAGTTCTCCGCCGCCGGTTTTCGCAAGGGCGAGGTCCAAGACATTACCATCAAAGCCCTGACCGAATGTCTGCGCCACGGTCCCATCCGGACGTAACCGGATCAACCGATTGGCCACCGTCCCTTTGTACGCCGTGAATTCGCCACCAACATAGATATCCCCGCTTCCGTCCTGAGCCAAAACGATGCTCCCGACGGGACCGTTGAATCCAGAACCTTGGTTGAACCTGGGAAGTCTGGCCTCTACCACCACCGTATCGGGCGCACTGGTGAGGGTGCCGTCATTCACGACCAGCGAGAGGACATACAATCCGGCGATGTCAGCCGTAAACGTCGGACTGACGGAGGTAGCCGCCGCTAATGTCGCCGTGCTGCCATTCGGTTTGCTCTGAAACCGCCAGTTGTAGGTTAATGGATCGTCATTGGGATCCGTGCTGCCGGCCCCGCTGAGCATGATCAGTCGCCCCGTGGTCACGGTTTGATCCGGCCCCGCATCGGCGATCGGTGGAGAATTATCGGTGGTTACCGTGATCGTGACCTCATCGGGTGAACTCGTGAGCGCGCCGTCCCTGACCGTGAGGGCCAGTTTGTAGGTGCCGGCCACCTGGGGCGTAAACGATGATGTCGCGCCGGTGGCGTTGAGCACGACCGCCTGGCTGCCTGACGGCTGGGTCACCAATCGCCAGGCATAGGTGATGGGCGTGCCGTTCGGATCATCACTCCCGGTCCCGTTTAGCGTGACAAGGGTGCCGAGTAGTTCGGTGCGGTCCGGCCCAGCGTCCGCAATGGGTGCAAGATTGCCGGTCCCGCACGTGATGGTGACCGTATCGGGGGGACTCGCTACCCCGCCATTATCCACGACGAGCTTGGCCACATAGGTGCCGGCCACGTCCGCGGTGAACGTCGGTCTAGCGGTCGTCGCGCCGGTGAGTGTCGCAGTGCTGCCC
>JBKJZK010000035.1:0-2241 GCA_046715215.1 Nitrospiraceae bacterium | reverse complement strand
GAAAAGCCACCACGGTACTGCGTCCGAAGCGAGAACGGAAATTAAGAAGATCGGTCATCCCTTTGAGAGTGATGTAGACACTGCGGACCAGTGGAAT
The DNA here is from genome assembly GCA_046715215.1 of Nitrospiraceae bacterium. Lineage (GTDB taxonomy): Bacteria > Nitrospirota > Nitrospiria > Nitrospirales > Nitrospiraceae > Palsa-1315. Next base: position 2,144 of record JBKJZK010000035.1, on the reverse strand, counting down.
GTGCTCGATCCACCGTTCTGTCTGGGTGATAATACGCCGTCCAACCACATGGGTGGCGATGGCGCCGACAATAACAACAAGGAACAGAAACAGGACGAGGCTGAGTCCAGGCCTTTGCCTGGCTCCGATACCCCACGGGAGGTCATGGATCAATTCGTGGAGCGCGTGAAAAAGTGCGGAAAGGATCAAGCATGTGACCCAGGCCGGCACGAGGACCAACAATCCGGCCATGGAGTATTTCAACAGGTTCTTTGACATCGCCGATTGTATCCTTCTTACGCTCGAGCGAGGCTTGCAGTGTAGCAGAAACCGCTAGTCGAAATAGAGTCTGCGCGCAGGGCTTGATCTCATCGATATCGGTGATCTATTCTAGCCGTGTAATATCGGTCGGCTTCACACGGAGGCGCGTTATGGCGGAACGTACGGAAGCAAGACGTCCGGTTAATATCGACAAGGATCTTCTCGCCATTCTCTGTTGCCCCGACACGAAGCAGGATGTGAGTTTGGCAGATGAGGCGCTGATTGCCAAGTTAAACGAGGCCGTGAGCCGTGGGCAATTGAAAAATAGGGCGAATAAGCAGGTCGCTGAACCCCTCGACGGAGGGTTGATCAGAAGCGACCGGAAGATGTTGTACCCCATCCGCGAAGACATACCTGTCATGCTCATCGAAGAAGGCATCCCTCTGGAAGGGATAATCTAGCTCACATTACACATTCTGCTGCAATCGCCGATTCGCCACTGCAACAAATCTGCATATGGATTCCCGCGGTGCAGGTTGCTTCGGCAGGTACGCAGATGAGCACTACTCATTTGAACGCCTGTCCCATGCGTGAGGAGGGGGAAGACCCGTATCACCTCGATCGTCGTTGAAGCGCGACCGCAGGCGCAGCTGCCTAGCGGTTGTCGGTCTTGGAGCCGGTCGATGTTCCGCAGTGCTGGCAGAGATATTCGTACAGATTCCCGGTTGGGAGCACGAGCAGGAGTCGCTCCCGTGTCGGGGTCGCCACTCGGCAGGAAGGGCAATAGAGCAGCGAGGCATTCAACGATCTGAATTGGTCCGGCTGTTCCGAGGCATCCGGTCTTGGCGGTCGAGCTGTCCTGGGGGATAGACCGGGCGGCCACGTTTGGCGGGTTGGTTTACGCGGAAGTCCTGACATAAAATAATTCCACCCAGATGAGGCAGTGGGGGTCAATGCCGAGAGTCTGGCCTCGGGATGCTCGCCTATTCACCATGAGGCGTTGGGCCCGTTCTTCGACGGGAACTTGGGAGCGTGCCGGAACAGTTTCCAAACCCCCCGCCCTGCTTGCACCAGACCGTAGACCGCTAGTCCGCTCAATAAGCCATAGAATCCGGTCGTACTCCATGGCCAAAGGCCTGGGGCATGCATGACGACGCCAAGCGCGATGTGGCCGCCGACTCCCAGGCAAAGCGCAAAAATGATCCATTCCCGCATCATCTTAACCAACGGCCATGCGTCATGGGAGGCGACAAGTGAAGTTGGTACGAGAAGCCCGATTGAAGACAGGAGCGTTACACCGCCGGCGTCTTGGCTGACTCAATGTCCGTTGCTGTGATCAGGCTAGATAGATAATCAGCAACAAAATTGAGAGCTTCCTCTCGGCCGTCCGCACGACGGCCCTTTTCTCGTCGCTGGACCGACAATTCGTGATCGAGATCGGATTTGACTTCCGTGAGAACTCGCTGGAGGGACGAGGGAGTCAAATTCGCATCCATGTCTTCGAGCTCCTGGCAGCGATCAAGCACCCAATTTAATCCTTCGATCCGTCCGGCGTAATGTTCCTGCTCCGCGGTATCAATCCGTGACATCGTGGTGGCAAATGTTTGGGCCTCGTAGATGAGATTATAGAAGCTGGTCACTGCTCGCTGTAGGGTTGGATTCATGTCACTCCTTTGCGCAAATTATGAGCCACCCAATTATACACGAGAATGTCAAGGCGACAAGGAAAAAGTTGCGAGGCTAGGTAAACAGGAGAGAATGAAACTCGTTCATGAATCCGTAATAGAGCGGGGCGAAATCTTTGAGGCTCTCGGGGCTGGTTTCTTTGAGACGTTTGAAGAAGAGGACCTGTGCGCGAGAGTTTATCTGTTCCAGGAGATGGCCCAATTGAGCCATGGTGTAAC
>JBKJZK010000034.1:0-6089 GCA_046715215.1 Nitrospiraceae bacterium | reverse complement strand
GGCTGCAATCGCAGCGATGCCATTGTCGTCATCCAGCTCCATCCGAAGAATCCTGACATCATCTACGTCGCGACGAACGACTACATCTATAAGACGCGCGATGGGGGCCAGACCTGGACGAATCTTTCACGGGGCATGAGCCACTCGCGCGTGATTTCGATGGCGCTTGATCCGGCCTACCCGGCCACGGTGTACGCCGGCACGAAGGGCGATGCGGTGTACAAGAGTTACGATGGAGGGCAGCGTTGGGTCTCGCAGCGAGCTGGGTTGGACGATGCGACGATCTCCTCCGTGGTCAATCAGCTCGTCTTCGATCCGGCAGACAACACGCATCTGTTCGCTGCGACGACGATGGGCGTCTTTGAAACCAAGAATGCCGGCGATAGTTGGACGAAGCGAATGGACGGCATGAAAGAAGTGTTGATGGTGGTGACGCTCGGCCTGGACCCCACGAGGCCGGCGATCTTCTATGCGGGCACGAGTGGCGGTGTCTATAAATCAGTCGATCAAGCGGAACATTGGGAAAAAGTGAATAACGGACTCGTGTCCCCTGCCATCATTAAATCGTCACGCGCGCTGAATGTCACGGCGACTCTGGTCGATCCCTATGAAGCGGACACGGTGTATGCCTCGACGCTCGAAGGGGTCTATAAGTCGCCGGATGCGGCGACGTCGTGGGTGCGTATCGGCCAGTCCCTGCAGGACCAAATGGTGTTTTCGATGATCTTGGATCGGACCAGAAAGGGCGTGATTTACCTGGGTGGCCGGGAGGGCATCCACCGGAGTGAAGACGGCGGGAACACATGGACTACGCTGAATAAGGGGTTGGTGACCCTGAACGTGCGGTCCCTCGCGCAGAGCGCCACCGATCCGAAACTGTTTTATCTTGGGACCAACGGGAGCGGATTGTATCGCAGCAAGGACGCAGGCGAGACGTGGGAGCCGATGCCGCCGGTTATGGCAACCAATCAGTGACTGGTCGATGCGGGTGGAGTGTCGACATTACTGCTGCGGGCCGGTGCCGCGCTCTTGAATAGTTGAACCGACAGAGGACGATCCGAACGACGAGCCAACGCTCGATTCTCTGAGATTCGATCCCACGCTGGAACCGCCGACGCTGGATCCCACCGTCGAATCCGACAGGCTGGATCCCACCGTCGAACGTTGCAGCGACGAGCCGACAGCCGAAGACGACTCGCTGTTGAACGTCGATTCTCCGATCGAAGGCCCGGCGCGACCCGTCCTCCCGATGGCGAAGCCGGCCGGCCCCGATGAGCCGATGTCGTGGCTGTTCCGTGAGGAGGCTCCGACATCTTGGCCGGTCACGCCTTTGGCGCCGATGGCGTTGCCGGTCTTCGGAGTTTTTCCGATACTCGGCCCTGCTGCTGGTGCGTTGCCGATACTGGCGCCCGTCTTTGGCCCTGTCGACAGCTTCGGCGCACGGATATCCCTCTCAATCGATTCTTCCATTTCGCGAATCGCGAGGGCTTCCCGACCTGAGGCCTCAAAGTCTCCTGAATCGCGGGTGTTAGTTGAGGTGCTGATGCGTTCCAGCGTCGCGCGCAGTTTCCTCAGATCAGCGCGGGCCTTGGAGACAGTTGGGATCATTTCGTGGAGCATGATGCCGCGCGAGGCCATCGAATGATTCGACATATTAGCCTGGGTGGACTTGAGCAAATCTCCGACCTCGTCTCCCATTTCTTCGACCTGCTGAAGTTCCGAGAGATCGGTCTTGCAACAATCGAGGAAGTGGCGATACTTGTTCAGGAATGTCGATACATCGCCCTGCAGGTTCTCGATCTTGAAATCGCGTGGCGGTTTGTCGTTCGTGGGTGTTTGCGCTTCTTGCTCTGTTGCCTGGGTTTCTTTCTTCTCAACAAGCGGTACGCACCCAGGCCCTTGCTCCGCTGAATATTGCCGATCGGCTTTCTGATCGGGGCACCAATAGAGCGGTGATGCCGCTGAGGCAGTGACGGCGGTGATACCGCTGAACGTGAGGGTGACTCCACCCATGAAGGCGGTTACGCAGAGGGCCTTGGTTGTCGTGAGCGAACGCATAAAACCATTTTCAACCCAACTCGAACTCCTGTCAATGAAACTCGCCAACTCCGTGCGCTTAACGGATTGTTCAATTGGCCAGGAGCCTGCCCGACATTGCCGTTCGTTACGAGGCGAAGGAGGTGCGGCCAGATGCAGTGCCGCAGGCCCGACCCTCGTTTCACGTTTCACGGTTCTTGGAGCGGGCCGAGAACAAAGCAGATGCCTGGACCACTACTCGCCGGAAGAAGACGTTCATGTGATGATCACGAGTGATGCTATGGCTCACTGTGACGGCCAAGAGCTGATCTAGCTTAGCTCTTCATGTCCTGGTGGAGAGAACATCAAGCGATCAGCAGCCTGGGTCTGCGGGCATGACTATCCCTGGCGACGATTATCTTCCGCCAGATACCGGCTAAGCTTTCCCCATATTGGACTTGAATTAGCCTAAAGTGGGAGCATTCTCTCCCTGCAGGGGTACCGTATTCCGCATCAGCCCTCTTTCTCTCCCTCAGATTTCAGGGAAAAAACAGAGGCCTTCCAACCTTCATAAGCCCATGAATTTTCTATTGACAAGTCTTTGAGTGAGTGTATACTGCGCGCCTGAGTGGGAGAAAGTGGGTGAATTTGGTTCAAAGAGAATTATGGAGGCCTCTCGACATATCCCGGTCATGTCAGAAGTGGTGTTGTTTTGGCTCGTTAGAGAGGATGGCCGAAACTATCTTGACTGTACGGTGGGGTACAGTGGGCATGCTGAAAAACTTCTTGAGGCGAGCGGTCCTGACGGCAGGCTTATCGGGATTGACCGCGATGCGGTGGCCATTGCAGCTAGTCGAGAAAGGCTCGCACGATTCGGCGACCGTGTCCTCCTTCTCCATGGTCACTTTGTGGATCTGAAGCAGCATCTTGCTGCCAGTGGCATTGGCCAGGTCGATGGCGTCTTGTTTGATCTTGGAATCTCGTCCCCGCAGTTGGAAGAACCTGCGCGCGGCTTTAGCTTTCAAGGGAATGGTCCGTTGGACATGCGTATGGATCAATCGATGAGCGGGACCGCAGCTGACCTAATCAATCGATGGCCGGAAGCCCAGTTGGCCGACGCAATTTTTCAGTTCGGCGAGGAACGGTTCTCCCGACGAATTGCGCGTGCCATTGTCCGCGCGCGAGAACGCCATCTGTTGGCGACGACGAAAGAGTTGGTCTCCGTGATCGAGGGGGCTGTTCCGGCGAATTATCGGCACGGTCGTCTCCACTGTGCCACCCGCACGTTCCAGGCCGTTCGCATTGCAGTGAATCAGGAGCTTGACTGTCTCGAACCGGCGTTGCGCGATGCGGTAGATGTGTTGTCTCCCGGTGGCCGCCTCTGTGCGATTTCATTCCATTCGCTCGAAGACCGGATTGTGAAGCACACGTTTCGGTCGCTTTCCGGCAAGGACGATCCTGCATTGGTCGTGCTCACCAAGAAGCCGCAGATCCCTACCAGGGAAGAATCTGACCGGAATCCTCGATCCCGCAGTGCCAAGTTGCGGGCTGTCCAACGGGTATCCAAGGAGGGTCACTCATGAAGACGTTGACGATTGTGGCCGGTGTGCTGTTGGTCTTCGTATTTGTGTGGGAACGTGTCGATGTCGTTCGGTTTGGTTATCAGATCGAACGATTGAAGAGCCAGAAAGTATTGTTGGAGCGAGAGCGTGATCAATTGCAAGTGAAGTTTTCTGCGCTGATGGCTCCGGAGCGGATCGCGAAGGTGGCGACGGAAAAGTTGGGACTGGTTTCGCCGCAGCAGGGGCAAGTGCTGATGGTACATCAGCCGGGAGAGGCTCCTAGCCTGGCACCCCCACCCGTAGAGCAAGTCCGTCTGGCGAGACATGACTCAATCGGGACGGTGAGCGAGTGACTTCCGGCCCTTCTCGCGGTCGTCGCTATGTGATGCTGCTCCTGCTCCTTTGTGGGTTCAGCATCATTCTATTTCGACTGGTCACACTCCAAGTGTTTCAAGCAGCAGAACTCACGGCCAAGGCTGATAGGCAACATCAAAAGACCGTGTCCTTCGAGGGAGCCAGAGGCACGGTGTCGGATCGGCACGGCAAAGTGCTCGCGATGAATGTGGAGGTGCCGTCCGTGTTCGGCGTTCCGACGTCGCTGGAAAGCCCGTCGACCGTCGCCCGGCATCTTTCTCCGGTGCTCCATATTCGAAGCAGTGAGCTCGAGAGAAAACTTCGGCAAGACAAGAGCTTCGTATGGTTGGCGCGAAAGGTAGAGCCTGAGCAAGGCCGTCGGCTGGAGCAGTTGTCGTTGGACGGCATCGGCGTGGTGATGGAAGGGCGGCGGTTTTATCCCAAGGGCCCGTTGCTGGCCCATGTCCTCGGATTTTCAGGGATGGATGGGCAAGGGCTTGAGGGGCTCGAGCGCCAATACGATTTGCATCTGCATGGAGAAAAGCGCGTCACCGTCTTGCAGCGCGATGCGTTAGGCCGCACGGTCTTTCCCAAGGGTTTGGCGGAACAAGTGCCTACACCGGGACATGCCCTCACGCTGACCGTCGACGAGGTCATCCAATACATTGCAGAAAAAGAACTCGAAGAGGCTGTCACTCATACGCATGCCAAGTCCGGGACAATCATCGTCGTGGAGCCGCAATCGGGTGCGATTCTCGCGATGGCCGTCAGTCCACGATTCGATCCGAATGTTGTCGCCGCGTTGACGCCCGATCGGTGGCGCAATCGTGCTCTGACGGATACGTACGAGCCTGGGTCGACCATGAAAATGGTGGTTGCGGCCGCGGCGCTTGAAGAAAAAGTGATGACACCCGGTTCCATGGTCTTCGGTGAAAACGGCCAAATGGTGATTGCGAATACGACGATTCACGACCATGACAAACTGGGGTGGATGACATTCTCAGAGGTTATTCAAAAATCCAGCAACATCGGCGCGGCCAAAACCGGAATGGCTCTCGGAGAGCAACGGCTCTATCGCTATCTCCAAGCGTTCGGATTCGGCCAACGTACTGAGACCGACCTGCCGGGCGAAGTGAGTGGACTCTTGAAGGCTCCTAAAGACTGGGGCCGTCGATCGCTCGCGTCAATTTCGATGGGACAAGAGATCGGGGTGACTCCCCTCCAGATGGTGTCGGCAGTGGCGACTCTCGCCAATGGGGGCGTGATGATGAAGCCTTATGTGGTGTCCGAAGTGCGCGATCAGAAAGGTCGCTTGCTCAAGGAAGTATTACCGCAAGTGAGGCGGCGAGTCGTGTCACAGGACACGGCCCGAACGATGACGACGATGTTGGAAGGTGTTGTGACGAATGGGACGGGAACGAAGGCGGCCATTTCTGGTTTCCGCGTAGCGGGTAAAACCGGGACCGCGCAAAAAATCGATTCGCGAACCGGCGCCTATTCCTCCACGCAGTTTGTCGGGTCGTTTGTCGGATTTGTTCCGGCAGAATCTCCGCGGCTGGCGATGATTGTAGTCCTCGATGAACCTCAAGGCGAAGCTTGGGGCGGGGCCGTGGCGGCGCCCGTCTTTCGGCGGGTCGGGGAGCAAGTGCTCAACTATCTTGGTGTGTCCAGAGAAGACACTGTCAATATCGCACTGGCGATGAAGGACCATTAAGAGGCCATGGCGCGCGATCCCATCACCGTCACGCAGTTGCTCGCGGTGCTTCGTGGGCAAGTCGAGGTTCTGGAGCAGCGCGGCGATATGAGTCGTTCGGTGCATGCGATCACGGACGATTCGCGGGCCGTGACGGGTGGGAGCCTTTTTGTTGCCGTCAAGGGTGAACGCGTTGATGGTCATGGATTTGTCGAGCAGGCCATCAAGGCCGGAGGGGTTGCGGTGGTCGCGCAGGCGCCTGTGGCATCAGGGCCGATACCGTTCGTGCTGGTGGCTGATTCACGCAAGGCGCTCGGTCTTCTCGGTAGCCGATTTCATGGGGATCCATCCGCCCGTCTCAAGATGATCGGCGTGACGGGCACGAATGGGAAAACGACGACGACGTATCTCTGCAAAGCGTTACTGGAAGGGATCGGCCGACGGGTGGGGTTGATCGGCACGGT
>JBKJZK010000033.1:0-3594 GCA_046715215.1 Nitrospiraceae bacterium | reverse complement strand
CTCTTGCAGCCGGTTCTTGTAGGCGCTGATTCGCTGTTCAAGACCAACCAATATATCGGTGAGTTCTTCCACGAACTTGCCCCCAGGTGAAGCATGCTTGCTTTATAACATTGCTTGCGTGACAAGTCAATAGATAAAGTTGCAATTGTGGCTTGCATGGCGTGATCGCTTTAAAACGGGTCCGTGGTTGCTCTCAATGTCATCTGCTCGGTAAATAAGAGTGTCAAGAAACCGGTCAGATCTTGGCCTCTATGAGGGGGATTGCTCCCCGTTCGAGGGTCTCTTCGCTTCACATAGTAAAACACAGCCTCATGCTATGATGTCGTCTCATGTCCCTACCATATGGCCAAGATATCCCTCTCGACATACTCATCTCAGTCGCCACTGACGCAGCCCGCCAGGCCGGAGCCGTTCTGGCGGAATGCACGCGCACCGGCTTTCGCATTGAACATAAGCAGATCATCAACCTTGTCACCGACGCTGACCACCAGGCGGAGCAACGGATCATCGACGTCATCCACGACGCCTTTCCAACCCATCGTGTCCTTGCCGAGGAACGTGGGCTGACCGAGCAACCTCCATCCCGCTACAAATGGGTGATCGATCCGCTTGATGGCACGACCAACTTCGCCCACGGGTTCCCCGCATACTGTGTGTCCATTGGGGTGGAATGCGACGGATGTGGGATTATTGGGGTAGTCTACGACCCGACCCGAGACGAACTCTTCACCGCGCAAATTAATCACGGGGCTTACCTTAATGGGGATCCCATTTCCGTGTCCACAACGGACCATCTCGATCGTGCGCTCCTCGTGACCGGATTTGCGTACGACATTCGCGAGACCCCGAACAATAACTTGAACCACTTCGTGCGATTCGCGTTGAAGGTGCAGGGATTGCGCCGAACTGGAACAGCAGCTCTGGATCTTTGCTATGTCGCGGCCGGCCGGTTCGATGGATTTTGGGAAGTGACACTGAACCCATGGGACATGGCGGCAGGAGTTATCATCCTCCGCGAAGCCGGTGGCAAAGTGACGGACTTCCAAGGCGCTCCTCACTCGATTTACGGGCAAGAATTGGTCGCAAGTAACGGACCTATCCACCAAGCCATGCTCGACCTGCTCCAAGAAGACGTAACTCCTTCGTAAGGCATCAGTCCCGCTGTGTTCGCATCAGATCAGTCAGATGACCGAACAGTCCAGAATGGCCACAGGGGCCTTCTGACAGATATACAGACAGAATGACGATGAGGTATGATCTCTCCTATCATGAGGGAAGGAGATTGGCTGTATGGCACGTTCAACACCTCCATCGGGAGATCCAATCGGAAATCCACCCCAAGACGCAGGGGCCGAATCACACACCAAGGACGTGGAACTGCTTCAGGTGCTCGTGAGCCGAAAGGGAACACAAGTCGATGCCCAATGGGCGATTCATCCCCAACTGAAACAGGATCTTCTGCTGCAGGAATGGCAAGAGGTGACCGACCTCATGGCCAAGGTGACCGGCATAGTCGGCGCGCGGTTTTCGCAGGTGCTCACGCAAGCTGATTCCGAACCGCCCAGCAACACATAGCAGACCAAGGTGGGTGAGGTTAAGGTTGAAGCGGTCTCCTATCCTGACAACCCAGCCTCAACCTCGGCCTTAACCTTTGACTAAGGAGTTTCCTATGGAGACCTATTATCATCCCCATGATCTTGGCAAGTTCGCCGAGATGGGGAAGGGCAACAAGGACCTTTGGGAGAAATTCATGGCCTACTACAGCGCAGTCTTCGCTGAAGGAGCTTTGACGGAACGAGAGAAGGCCCTCATCGCCCTCGCAGTCGCCCACGCAGTCCAATGTCCCTACTGCATCGATGCCTACACGCAGGCCTCCCTTGAGAAAGGGTCGAACATCGAAGAAATGACGGAAGCCGTCCACGTCGCCTGCGCCATCCGAGGCGGCGCCTCGCTCGCGCACGGCGTCCAGATGCGCAACGTCGCCGACAAACTGTCGATGTGAGGAGACCGGTGACTCGCTCAGCTAGAGGTGGGGGTTTTCGGGAACGGCAAGGGTGAAGTATTTGCCTCGCTCTTCGTAGAGAATCCGTGCAGCCGTCAATGCACTGAGCGCTTGATCAATCTCTCCGTCGATAATCGCGCTCTTGTCAGGTCGGTTTGCCAGCAGCGTGCGGATTTGGTCTGCACTCTTGGCCGCTTCATTGCAGACCTCGATGATTCCAGCCGCAGGCCACTCGCAGCGCCGCCGTATTGGTGCCTTCGGATTCCGACCATCGTATACGGTGACATAGTCCATCGTCTTCGAGTAATAGAGAAACGGCCGATCGCTCGATCCAACCAATCTCTGCCACTCCTGCACTAGGTCGACCAATTCTTGGTAGACCTGCTGGTCCACGTTCCAATTGTCCAGCTCATACTCGAAATCGTAGGCAATTTTCTTCAAGTCCACCTGCCGGGCATCGTAGACATACTCGTACGCCGCCCCGGGACCTGTAATGCGGACGCCATATTCGTGTGGTTTGGTGTAGTAGGGACTGAAGCGCTCGAGCCAGAACTTCCCGGTCGCCTTTGGTGGATGCAGATGGAACAACGACGGAATCATGTCGATCTGCCGGCGGTAGTCCTCGTTCGTTTCTCCGGGAAACCCAAGCAAGATATTCCAGGACACCGCGACATGGTAGTAGTCGCTCCACTTGAGACAGATAATATTCTGCATCGGCGTTACGCCCTTATCCATCGCCTGCAGTTGATTGATGCTCAGACTCTCTAAGCCCGGCTGCATGCACTTAACGCCTCCGGCGGCGAGCATTCGAATCTGGCTCTTATGCAGGTTGCTCTTGGTTTCTATGAACACGTCGAGATCACAATGGTCTGCCGCAAACCGACCAAAGAGGTTTTCCACATATTTCATATCGATGATGTTGTCCACCAAGCGAAATCGAGCCGTATCGTAGCGGCTGGAGAGATGGGCCATCTCCCGGGCCGCTTGCTCGGACGATTTGGCCCGAAATTTCATGCTTTGTGCATTCAATCCACAAAACGTACAGTGGTGTTTTTCTCCCCACCAACAGCCCCGAGACCCTTCGTAGAGGAGGATCCGGTCGAGCCCCTGCGCGGCCTCCCCTAGCTCAGCCAGTAGATGATAGTAATCGTCATAATCGGGTGGACCAGTCTTCGCAAAGTCCGAGAAGAGTGAGTTGTTCGGAGTGAACGCGATCGCCGCTCCGTCTCGATAGGCCACGCCGCCGGGAACCGTCCCGGCCTTTCCTTCGAAGAGGTATCGAAGCAGTTCCGGGAACACCTCTTCCCCTTCCCCACCACCACATGATCGATGAAGGGAAAGGCCCGGAAGTATTCCAGCCCCATCTCGCCGTCATAGTTCGCTCCACCGAAGACGATCGTCACGTTGGGATAGAGATCCTTGATGAGTTTCGCCATCGTCAGGCTGGCAACGTTTTGATCGAACGTGGAGGTGAACCCGACAATCTTGTACTGCCCCCAGTCGATTGCGGTCAGAGCCCAGGTCAAGAACTGTGGCGCCGTCCTCGTCGCCATGTCTTCGAAGAACGAGGCAGGATGCCCGCTCTCATTGGC
>JBKJZK010000032.1:0-5130 GCA_046715215.1 Nitrospiraceae bacterium | reverse complement strand
TGAGGCGCTTGACTCTATACCAGAGTGCAAGGCGTAGACTGCCTCCCATGGTGATGACATGGCTGCTCAACTGACTATCGGTCAGCTTGCAAAAACAGTCGGAGTGAATGTCCAAACAATCCGTTACTACGAGCGTTTGAATCTGCTTATTCCATCAACGCGCAGGCCTTCGGGGTACAGATTATACAGTCATGAAGAGAAACGACGTTTGCGGTTTATCAAGAACGCCCAAGCGCTCGGCTTCACGCTCCGCGAGATCGCTGAGTTGCTCACTCTCCGGGTTGCTTCAACGGCTCGCTGTGGTGATGTGCAGAAAATAGCTCGGGCAAAACTGGTGCAGGTGGAATCCAAAGTTGAAGACTTACGGGCGCTGGCCCGCGCGTTGAAAAGTCTGATCCAGGCTTGCAGAGTTGGCCGACCCACCGGTCACTGTCCGATTCTGATGAGTCTGCAAAATGAGGACACGGTGTCAAGAAATCAATAGGTAGCAGGTAGAGGGGATGAGTGAGGGCCACCATGAGTGGATAGCTGGTGACAAATGACGGAGTTTTGAAGAGAGGACACCGAGATCGCGCATGACGAAAGGTGGAACGACAACGATGGTGGGCGGACTCGTGACCGCGTTCTTCGCCTCGATCTGTTGCATCGGGCCAGTGGTTTTTGCGGCGCTGGGGGTCGGCGTAGGAGCCACCGGAGTGCTGGCCGGCACCGCAGGTTTCCTGAAGGGACTGTTACCCTATCGGCCTGTGTTCATTGGCCTGACGGCCTTGCTGCTCGGCCTGAGCTTCTACCAGGCCTACCGGAAACCAAAAACGGTTTGTACTCCAAGGGAGATCTGCCGTCCCCAGGGAGTGCCAGGATCGAAGCGGACGCTGCTCTGGGTGGTTGCGACCGTTGTCGTGGTGTTGGTTCTAGCCCCGTTCTGGTTAGGCTTGTGAGTGGAGTGGTGCGTTTCTTGCGTCACACGAAACAGTGCTTGTCAAATGCTACGGATCACCCTTCAAGGAAGAAAAGGAGGTGATCAGTTATGTGGCGACAGATGTTCATGAGTTTCTTGGTCAGTGCCGTGACGCTTGGCCTGGTTGGAGTTCATGGTGTTGCGGCTGAGAGTCAAATGCCTCAGACGAGGACTTTACAAATTGACGGCATGACGTGTGGGGCCTGTGTGAAGGACGTGAAAGCCGCGCTAGCCAATGTGTCCGGGGTAAGCGTGGTCGAGATCAACGTGGGGAAAAAATGGTTGTTCTTCTCCAATTACGCGGATGCGCGCGCGTCGGTGACGTTCGATCCAGAGAAAACAGGTGTAGAAGCGTTGGTCAAGGCCGTTGAAGCAGCCAGCAGCCCGCTGTCGGCGTACCAGGCGCAGGTGCTTAAAAACCGATGAGTGGCAAGAGGCCCGAGGCGAAAGGGAGGAGACGGCATGAGGGATCAAACAATCAATGCTGAGGCTGAGTTATTCGCCGAGCTGAGAAAGCTGAGTCCCAAGGTGACAGGCGGCTTGTTGCGTATGCGCCAGGAGACCTATCGAGATGCGGCTGTCGCAGGGAAATATAAATTGCTGGCGGCTATGGTCGTCTCCATCACCATTCGCTGCGAACCCTGTATCAGGGCTTATGTGAGGATGGCCTATGACAAGGGTGTTTCTCAACAGGAGCTGATTGAATTCCTAGAAGTGGCCATGACGATGCAAGGTTGCCCTGGAGAAGAGTGGGCGTTAAAAGCCTTCGCGGCCTTCAAGGACTGTGTGAGCGGGCAGCAGGCTGCAGATACTGTGTGCTGCGCTCACTAAATGGACCAATGTCCGATGACGACTCTCGCTTAAACATAAAAGGGAGCGGTAAGGGCCACCTCATCGGCTTTTTCCGACCCACACAATCGTTGATAGAACGTCTTGATCGACGAATTGTAACGCGTCGCGCTGATAGCAGCTTTGAAATGTTACCAGTCACAGGGCGAGGCGTGGCTTACGGCGTAGGCTGCTTCGATGCGCATCTTGCGACCCGCTGTATTCAAAGACAGCAGATCCCCCTGCACGGGTGCCGAGGTCATGAAACAAATCGCCGCACCGATGATCGGTGGGATGGTCAGCTCGACCATTCTTACTCTGATCGTCATTCCGGTTCTGTACTTTATCTGGAAGCGTCGGATTCTGCGTTCAGGCTCTCCGATCGACACGACCTTCGCCAGACCCACGTCGGCCTAATCGGTGACTTCTTAATCAGCTGTCCGGTACGAAGGACGAAAAGACGGACAGTTCCTCTCGACCTTGTGAGGACTAGCCCGCATTATTCTGGTGGTTCGTCGAGAAATCGCGCAGCGCGCCTACCCGCCGAAGGCTCGCCGCAGCAGCGAATCCGCGATTGCAGCAGAAGCGCTCATGAATAATGCGGGCGAGAGTGCGGGGCTACTTGGCCACGATCTCAAGGAGTTCGATCTCGAACACTAACGTCGCGCCGGGCTTGATCAAGGGGGGCAGGCCTTTGTCGCGATAGGCGAGAGTCGACGGGCAGACCAACTTGCTCTTGCTGCCGACTTTCATCTGCTGTATCCCTTCCACCCAACACTTGCTCATTTCATTTATTCTGATTGTGGCCGGCTCACCCTGCTTGGCAGAACTATCGAACACCGTTCCGTCGATCAGGGTTCCGAGATAGTGCACATTCACCGTATCCATGACTTTCGGGGTCGCTCCGTTCCCTTCCTTGATGGTCGTGAGGATTGCGCCGGACTCGGTTTTCTTAGTGCCGGATTCTGCCGCGGCTTTCGCGAGGAACGCGGCCCCCACTTTCTTTTCAGCTTCTGCGACGACCGAGGCGCGGGCCTGTTGCAGTTGTGAAATCTTCAGGCCGAACGTTTGGAGGTCCACTTTGGGCCGTTTAAAGAACCCATCGGTGATACCGGACTTCACGAGCTCAAATTCAGGCTCGCTCAAGGTGAAGTTTCCGAGCGATTGGTTGATGGCTAATCCCAAGGCATAGAGGGTCTTTTGTTCATCGGTCGTGGGTTCTGGGGCCGCAGCGAATGCCGCAGTGGTTCCGAGCCAGAGCACGGTCACCAAACAGGAGACAACGAAGCGCATGAGCTGTCCTTTCTATATGTATGACTGCGACGGACCCGATAGCACAAGGCTTGAAGCTGTGTAAGTTATGCGATGTCGCGGTAGGGATCAAGACAATTATGCTTGGCTGTAGTCCCACAATGAGAATGTCCGCTTTTCCCAAAGTAGAAATGTCCTCTTCGTTGATAGACTGCTGGCTTTCAGTCGGAGGGCCGGATGGTCGGAGAGGACAAGGTCATCATGAGTGTGAAGGAACTCAGGCGGGTGCATGTGATTCGGCATACGATGGAGAAGAAGTTGACGCAGGTCAAGGCGGGCACCCTGTTGGGGCTGACGACACGCCATATCCGGCGCCTCATCGAGCGGGTGGAGCAGGAGGGTGACCAGGGGCTGGCACACCGAGGACGGGGGAAGCCGTCGAACCGACGGCTTCCGGAAACGGTCAAGGCCAAGGCGCTGACGCTGTATGCGCAGCGGTATGGAGATTTTGGGCCGACGTTGGCGGCGGAGAAGCTGGCCGAGTGCCACGGGATCCCGATCAGTGATGAGACCCTGCGGCGGTGGCTGCACGTGCGTGGGGTCGATCATTTCGCACGGCGGAAGCGCCCGCACCGGGCGTGGCGGGAGCGGAAGGCGCATGTGGGAGAGCTGGTGCAGCTCGATGGCTCGCACCATGACTGGTTCGAGGGACGCGGGCCCCGCTGCGTGCTGATGGCCTACATCGATGACGCGTCCAGTCGGGTGTATGCCCGGTTCTATGCGTATGAAGGGACGATCCCGGCGCTGGACAGCTTCACGCGCTACGTGATGCGGTATGGGGTTCCGCTGGCCGTCTATGCGGACAAACATACGACCTATCAATCGCCGGCCCCGCCCACGGTGGACGAGCAGTTGGCCGGGGTCAAGCCCACGAGTCAATTTGGGCGCGCGCTGAGCGAGCTGGGGGTCGAGCTGATTCCGGCCCACTCCCCCCAGGCGAAGGGACGGGTGGAGCGGCTCTTTAAAACCTTTCAAGATCGGGTGATCAAGGAGATGCGGCTCGCGGACGTCTCCTCGCTGGACGCGGCGAATCAGTTCCTGAATGGCTATCTGCCGATCTACAATCGGCGCTTCGCCGTTCAGCCAGCCCAGCCCGCCGATCTGCATCGCCCCCGTCCTGCGCACAGGGAGCTGGACCGCATCCTGTGCCTTAAGACGACCCGATGCCTGCGCCGTGACTGGACGGTGGCCCACCACGGGCACCTCTATCAGGTGCGGACCACTGTCCGGGCGACCCACGTGCTGGTGGAAGAGCGCGTGGATGGGACCATGCGGATGACCCACAAAGGCCGGCCGCTCACGTATCAGGCCATCGTCGCGCGTCCGCTGCGCGTGCCGCCGCCTTCCAAGATCGCGCTCCCGCAGCGCCCAGTCACGCCGACACGCGCGCATCCGTGGCGCAAACGGCTACTGCCGGCACGAGACACACATGCGGCGGCGGCCATTATCTAAACCGGACATTTCTACTATGGGAGAAAGAGGACATTTCTACTGTGGCTTGACACTCGCCAGCCTTGTCCGCTTTTCTTGACCGTCGGTTTACGATATACTCCCGAGCGTAGGAGTTCTCTCCATGCCCAAGATAGTCCCCACTCCTCCTCCAGGGTTCGACGATCTCTCGGTCGACGAGCAGATCGATTTCGTGCAATCTCTCTGGGACAGGATCGCGGCGACCGCTGAGCAAGTTCCCGTGCCTGAGTGGCATCGACAGATCATTCGCGAGCGCCTTGTGTCGTACAATGCGAACCCCAGCGCTGGCCGACTCTGGACAGACGTCCGTACCGACATCGAACGCAAGTTGCGAGACCGTTGATCTGACGATATGGTGCGCCTAACAGGCTGCGGAAAACTCAATTTATACACAAAATGCCGTTGGAATCTGCATATGGCGCCGATGTCAAAGCAGGTTCAGGATGCTCAAAAAGGCCGTCCAGCAAGGCCGCAGTGAGCGAAGCGGCGAGGCGTACGCTTCGGTACGTTGAGCCTCTGAGCGACACGAGAACGCCGCTGGCGGACTTTTTCAGCATCCTGCT